>CAMLFV010000053.1 GCA_946479395.1 uncultured Flavobacterium sp.
TTATGAAAAAATCAATTATAAATATGTTAGAATTGGCTTCGGTAATTACAACCGCAGGTTTTTTGTTAGACGGCGATGCTAAGGATCCAAGCGTATTAACACGTATTACAGAATATGTGGCAATGCTTACAATAATTTTTACCATTTTATCCGGATTTTATTTTGGGATAAAATCAATAACAAAAAAGTTACAGATTGTAAAATAATAACAAAAAGCTCTTGAGAAATCAGGAGCTTTTTTTTTACATACTCATCATTACCATTGGCTGTAAACATTCGCCGGGTTGTAGTTTATTGCTGTCTTCGTCGATTAAAAATTCAATTTCTTTCGCTTTAGGTTTGTAAGTAATTTTAAACAATTGTGTTATAAATCGATCTAATTTATCGGGTGTAAAAGTAAAAGTGCCGTTTTCAATTTTATAAACACCATCTATAAATTGCATGGTTTCTGCTTGTACTAAGTCATAACCAGCTTCTTTTGCTTCTTTCTTTTTAATAGGATCATAATCATAAGAGGTAATGATTATTCGAGCCAAATCACTATTCCAGCCATATTCCAACAAGGTTTCGGTTACATAAACTAAAGAATCCCTTTTTTCTTCCATTGTAAAAGAGAAACATTTTTTGGAATCGTCTTTTTTAGGCGCTTCGATTTTTGGTGGCTCTAAAACCTCTTTCACGGGTGGAGGCGGAACAATTTTCTTAGGTTTCTTTTGTTGAGCCGATCCAACAAAGCACATTAAAAACGCGGTAATCATGATTAATTGTTTCATAAAACTAATCTTTAAAACCATTAAAGCTTGCATCAACAATACGTTTCCATTCTAAATGGCGTTTAATATATGCAAACACAAGTGGACAAAGTGGAATTAATTTGTAATTGTTTTCTTCTAAATAAATCAATGTTTTTTCTATAAGTGCTGTTGCCACACCTCTGCCGGCTAATTCAGGTGGACTTTCGGTATGAATCAACTTAATAACATTGTCTTTTTCTTTAAAGTCTATAAAAGCGGTAAAGCCATCTACTGTAAGTTCAAATCTATTGTTGCTATTATTTTTTACAACGTTAAGTGCTATAAATTCTTCTTTCATATTTTTTCTTTTTTGTGAAGGTACATTTTTATCTTTTTATCAATACTTAATGTAGATTGATTTAAACAAAAGCCGAAAATCCGGTAATGCTTCTACCAACAATCAATGAATTAATTTCTTTAGTGCCTTCGTACGAATAAATCGCTTCGGCATCGGCAAGAAATCGAGCCACATTGTATTCCAATAAAATACCGTTTCCACCCATAACTTCCCGAGCTCTCGATACAATATCCCGAGTTCGCAACGTACAGAAAACCTTTGCTAGCGATGCGTGTTCGTCTTTCAGCTTGCCTTGATCTTGCAATTCAGACAAACGAAAAACCATTGTTTGCATGGCGGTTAAATTAGAAAGCATTTCTACCAAATGATTTTGAATTAACTGAAAAGCCGCAATTGGTTTGCCAAACTGCTCGCGTTGTGTGGTGTAAGCCAACGCATTTTCGTAAGCTCCGCGGGCACAGCCAACCGCCATCCAAGCAACACCGGCACGTGTAGCCTGTAAAACTTTAGCAGTATCTTTAAACGAGTTGGCGTTTGGTAAGCGGTTTTCTTCTTGAATAATACAATTTTTCATAGTAATTAAGCCGTTTTGAACAATACGTAACGCCATTTTATCTTTGATTTTCTCAACCGAAAATCCTTCTGTATTAGTTTCGACAATAAATCCTTTTACCTGATTATCGGCAACATCGCGTGCCCAGATAACAACAATATCGGCAAAGGTCGCATTGCCAATCCATTTTTTTTGTCCGTTCAACACCCAGCCGTTTTCAGTTTTTTCGCAAGTAGTCGTCAATCCGCCGGCAGCACCCGATCCTACTTCGGGTTCGGTTAATCCAAAGGCACCAATTTTTTTGAATTGCTGTAAAGGTGGCAACCATTTTTGTTTCTGCTCTTCGGATCCGCAGGTGTAAATACTGCCCATGCACAAACCGCCTTGAACTCCGAAAAATGTTGCAATAGAAGCATCAACCCGAGCCAGTTCACAGGCGATAATTCCTTCTAATAAAGACGATTTTCCTGCACAGCCATAGCCTTCAAAACTTAATCCGGCAATATTTAGTTCGGCTAATTTGGGAATTATTTCTTTAGGAAATTCATCATGCAACCAATATTCGTTTACAATCGGAGCGATTTCCTTTTCCATGAAAGCTCGAACTTTTAATTGCAAGGCTCGGTCATCGGCAGAAAGTTTATCGCCAATATCATAAAAATCGGCATCGATTGGTGGAACTTCATGTTTTTTATTGGCATTGTTTAGCAAATGGACAATTCCCTTCAGCTGATCATCGTTCAATGAACCTACAGATTCCATTAATTTTTTTAGATCGACCTTTTCGTTTAATTTCTGCAACGCATCAAAATCAACCGATTTAATTAACTCTATGGTTTTCTTTATTTTATCCAGCATAATTTTTCTTTTCAAGTTACGAAAAGAAATTGATTTTTAGACCTCACAGGTTTTTAAAACCTGTGAGGTCTTTAAAAAAATGATTATTAAAAAGTTTATGCCAAACCAAAATATAAATAAGATTTTCGTCAGTTCGAGCTTGTCGAGAACTTATAATTCAAAGACTTCTCGATACAGTTTTCAATCGAAAACTTACTCGAAGTGACGAGCATAAACATATCTTGGTGTAATACTAGTTATAGTCAATAAAAAAACGATCTGTTAAGATCGCTTTTATGATAAGTCTGATAAATCGGTTTCGGTTTCCAACTCGATCGGTGGTTGATTCTGACGGAACAATCTCGCGGTTAAATTACCTTTCAATGTGATTTTTGATCCGCGAACTTCCAACCAACTTCCTTCACGAAGTCCTAAAACAGGTTGCGAATTAAAACTGTGAAATTCATTAATACGGGTTTCGCGTGTTTCGCCCATGTGCGTTGATCCATCGATAGGATCCAAATAATGCGGGTTAATATTAAACGGAACCATTCCCAACGTTTGAAAACTCGGTGGATACACAATAGGCATGTCGTTCGTGGTTTCCATAGTTAAACCCGTAATGTTGCTACCTGCCGAACACCCTAAATAAGGTGTACCGTTTTGTAACACTTCTTTTAGCGGAAGCATTACTTTGTGCCAATACAATTGTTTTACCAATAAAAAGGTATTACCGCCGCCAGTGAAAATTCCTTCGGCTTTTTCAATAGCTTCTACAGGATTTTCAAACGTATGTAAACCCACTACTTTTTTATCGATTTGTGCAAAAGCTTCGGCAACTTTCGCAGTGTAATCATCATGCGAAATTCCACCTGGTCTTGCGTAAGGTATGAACAAAATAGTGGTTGCATTTTTAAAATGATCTTTTAAAACGGGTAGTAAATATTCTAAATATCCTAAACCATAAATAGTTGAGGTACTTGCTATGATTAAATTTTTCATTTTTTTACAACTTCAATTAGTTGGTTATAAATTTCTTGGTTAGATTTTTCTTTTGATGAATAATAAATCTTATCGTTGGTTTTTGTAATAATAAGTATGAAAGGTTTGTTTTGCGAATTTATTAAAAGTTTTACTTTTTCATCGGTACTTGTTCTAAACAATCCCTTTTCGGTATTTTGTAAAGCAAATCCATTAATTTTTGATGTAATTTCTGGCAGCTCATTTACAAGTTCAATTGATTGTATTTCTGTCATTGGTAAATCTATACCATAATCGCCACTTATTTGTATAATATCGTCTTTAATTTCTACAGGGTTGTCTTGAAGGCTGTAAGCAAACATTACAACTATTCCTACGAATACAGCTACCATAATAACTAAAGCAAATATGAAACTACCTTTGGTTTGTTCATCTTTCATATTATTGAAACGTTTGCCTTTCCAAATAAAATAAATATAAGCTGCAATAGGATATACTCCTGCAAAAACGCCACTATAATCAGCATCTACAAAATAAAAAAGAATCAGTGATATAATGAGTAGCGATGCTCCTAAGAAAACATGAAACTTTCTAAAAAACTTTAAATAATCGGTTAGATTGAAGTTTTTTCGATCTTCATCAGACATGGTGTTGTAACCTGAAAGTAAATGTTTTGCATTTTTTTCGGTAATCAAAAAGCCAATCCCGGTAAAAATAAATGCTAATAAAATGCTTACTATAATCATTTACGAAGTTTTTACAAACGTATTAATTTAACATTTGTTTGCCAAAACGTTGGTTATGTTTTAACGTTTTTGCTGATACTTTTGTTGAAATCCAAATAAACACTTATGAAATATTTTTATTTTTTGGTATTTCTTGTATCGGCAACTTCATTTGCGCAAGAAAGAAGCGAACATAAAATGCGATTGATTATTACCGATGTCGGTATTTTTCCTTTAAAAGTGATCAATGTGGCAACAAAAGAAGTAGTATCAACCGATGCCGGCGGTTATTTCGCAATAAATGTGCAGCCAAACGATGAATTGGCGTTGATTGAAAACGAGTTTTATCAATTGAAATATTTTATAAAGAAAGAAGATCTTCAAAACACTGTAATTCGTATCTATCCCGAACCTTTGACCGAAGTTTTAAGGGAAATTGAAGTAGAAAAAATTACATCGAAATCATTGGGACTTAATTCGGCTGAAATTAATAAATACATCTACAAAAGAAATCCGAACCCGAATATGGATTTTAAGGCAATGTTTTTGTGGTTGCTTGGTAAAATGAAGAAAAATAAAGGAGAAGAGTTTGTTGAACGCAAACCGACCGATATGAACCCTTATGTGGCAGGTTTACCAAGAAGCGTTATGACTGATTATTTGAAGATTCCCGATGAACTGGTTGAAAAGTTTTATTATTATTTGAATGATGATTATGTTATTGACCAATACATAAAAAGTGGCGACGAAGCTAAATGGCGCATGTATTTGTTAGATAAATCGTTTCAGTTTTTGGAACAGGAAAATATTCCGTTGCGTTAAATAAGTGATAATACGTTTTGTGCTGATAAAAGAATGAATAGTTTTGTAAAATGAATAAAATTACTACCTATATATTATTGTTTGTGTTGCTTGGAACTTTAAACGGTTTTGCGCAGAAAAAAAACATATTGGGAAAAGTGGTGGCAAAAACGCGCGACTTGGAAGGTATCTACGTAAAAAACATTAATTTAAATACATCTGCATTAACACAAAAAGGAGGGTATTTTTCTATAGAAGCAAACCCAAACGATACGCTTATACTTTCGGCGGTGCACTTAATTGGTCGCGAAAAAGTGTTGTCGTATGCCGATATGAACAAATCGCTGGTTTTTATTCCAATGGAATATGCCGAAAATATATTGGAAGAAATTGTGATAGATCGCCGAGTAACAACAGAAAGTTTAGGCTTGGGCGGTGCACGTAAATTAACACCAGCGCAACGCCGACTGCACAGAGCAACATCATCTAACGGAGGAATTATTCCTGTTGATGCTATTGTAAACGCAATAACCGGCAGAACAAAAATGCTTAAAAAAGCGGTTGAGCTGGAAGAGGAATATTTGTTTGCTCAAAAACTTTTAGATAAATTCCCGTTGGAATTTTACACTCACCGTTTAAATATTCCGGAACAGTATTACATGGCGTTCGGCTACTTTTTGGCACAAGACGTAATCATCGTAACATCGTATCAAACCGTAGATATTACGCAACTTAATTTAATGTACACAGAAAAGTCGACAGAATTTTTAGAAATTCTAAAGGTTTTAAAATAATAGTTTTACGTAACTTTGTAACAAAATAATCAAAATGTATTTAAATCTATATATAAGTCCGCTTATTTTAGGCATTGGTGGTGGCGAAATGGTACTGATTATAGGCGTTATTTTAATGCTTTTCGGTTCAGATAAAATTCCAGAAATGGCTCGCGGTTTGGCACGAGTAATCAATCAGGTTAAAAGTGCATCGAACGAGCTAAAGTCCGAAATCACTAAAAGCGTTGATGAAACAGGTGTGATCAAAGATATTAAAGAAGCCGTAAATGTTGAAGATATTAAAAAGCGAATTGGTATTGATGATATTAAAAAATCGGTGAATTTAGATATCGATCAGTACAATCCTTTAAACGATGTACAACAGGAAATTGACAAAGCAAAAGAAGACATTGAAACAATGACCGGACCTATTAAGCGCCAAAACTAATGTTCGAAAATCTTATTGAAAAAGATCAGCAGCTTTTGATCTACTTAAATAATTTAGGAACCGATTTTTTGGATCCTATTTTTATGTACATTACGCACCAAATTAACTGGTGGCCGTTTTTTTTAATCCTTATTTTCTTACTGCTAAAAAAGATTTCATTAAAACAATTCGGACTTTTAGTGTTGATACTAACCGTTTTCTTTGTTTTTACCGATCAAATGACCAATCTTGTAAAATACAGCGTTGACAGATTACGCCCGGTGAATGATCCATTGATAGAGCCTTATTTACGTGTGTTGCGAAAAGCCGGCAGTCCGAGTTTCTTTTCGGGGCATGCTTCAAATTCAAGCGGTTCTATTTTAATCATCTTTTTAATAATGAAAAGATACTATAAATACGCTTGGCTTATTTTCTTTTTCCCATTAATTTTTGCCTACACCCGTATTTATCTGGCATTGCATTATCCGTTAGATATTTTATGCGGATACATTTTCGGTATTGCTTCAGGATTTTTATTCTATTTTATCTTTAGATATTTCAACAATAAATACAAATTAACTGATAAACAAAACAACAACGATTTCCAATAGAAATCGTTGTTGTTTTGTTTTACAAAAATAATTTATTGTTTTAATTAAAAATATGTTAAATAATTTATTATATTTACGTAATTAATCTTTTAAAACAATTAAATTATGAAAAAATTACTTTTTTTACTGGGGGTAGTAACCCTTACAGCATGTGTCAATGATGCCATTGAAGATGCAAACCAACCAAATTATCCTTCGCAAACGAATAATAATGATGGTGGAGGTATGACTACATTTTCTGATACCGGTGATGATGGATACCAATCGTTTTGGGATATAACCAAGCATTGGGAAATGTTTTACCACTATAGAAACAATACTGGTGACTGGGGTAACCCTGCTATGTTAGATTTTAGAATTACGCCTTACATTGGCTTGGCTTATTATGATGGACAGCCTGATGGAATATATGATGATCAAGGTAGTTTAGTGGAAGATTTCAATATCCAGCCACCAGGTATCTATCCTAACATATTTGATCCTACGGGTAATGAAATTGGTAACTTTGTGCCGGCAAGCCCTTTTACCTTAACGGGCGCAGGAATTCCAGCCTATTGGGGAACCGTAAGGTTAGAGATTTTTTCTGGGGATCATTGCCATGTTATTGCTGCCAATGCCCAAACCAATATGTACAACCCAAACGGGGTTTTCTTTGATATTACGGCACCACCGGCTCCTTACCAGCCAAGCACACTGCAAGAAGAGATTTTACTATCAAAGTACGGCAAAGTATTTTTCTATTATTGGGAAGCTGTAGATCCTGCAACTTTAGCAGTGATACATAGCGGATACATTATGCCTTTTTGCGACACCGGTGATACTAATTTTTGGACAGACACTACACTTACGGCTAACTTACCAACAGGAGCTGTAGCCGATTTATTTTATAATACGGGTAACCCGTCATTTGAAATTGTTTTAAAAGAGGGTACTTTTCCACACCAAGAAAGTTTTACCCATACTGTAGGTACACGAACATACACTTATACGGTAGAACTGAAAACATTTTTGGGTGGAACAGGGAATCCGGTATCCGAACTTAAATTAACGTACAATTAAAATTTTGCTATGAAAAAGTTATTTACCAATATTTTATGCGTTTTTTTTGTAGGTTTCAGTGTAAAAGTAAAAGCACAGCTATTATTTGAAGAGAATTTTAACAATTACCCTGTAGGGCATCTAATTAACGATTACACCAGCACCATCCCCCAACAAGGGGGGTGGCTTTCTGGGATTACCCCTCCTGTAACAGGAAGTGCAATAGTTACACCAGAAGCAGGTAAAGGTAATGTACTGGTCATTACATCTAATGGTGTTTCTTCTCATGGGGGGATTACTTTTAGACAGGCTCAAGGTGTTATAGATGGAGTGTGGAACAATCGTGTGGCTGGTAATAATATTTTAAAGTTTGAATATGAAATTTATGGAACTGACAATTTTATTGTAGGTAGCAGTATCTCAAGTCAAGGTTCTGGGTTAATTAATATAGCTTTTCAATCTACTCAAAAACGCATTGTGGCAAATTATTGGTACGCCACATCCCTTAAAGAAATCATTTTAAAAAATTATAACACAGACCCTTATCCTTTTAATATCTGGATTAAAGTAGAAATGTTTATGGATTATAACACTAACAATGTTTATTTTTATATACCAACATTAAATCTTCAAAAGGCAGATACTTTCTTACATAACAGAATGCCTGAAAATGTAAATTTTAGTGTTACCAGTTTAAATTTATCATCAATTGTTAAATTAGATAATATTAAGATTTCTGCATTGCAAACCTTGCCTCCTTATATATTAAGCACTAACGAGCAGTTAGCCGCAAAATTTAATTTGTACCCCAACCCTGCTAATAACATTGTAAACATAACCAACAATGAAAATATGCAGGTGCAACAAATTACTGTTTATGATATTTCTGGTAAGCAGTTAAGTACACAAACATTTAGTAACCAAACAGAAATACAGTTAAATGTAGAGCATTTGGCAAGTGGTACGTATATGTTACATTTACAAACTAATGAAGGAACAGCGGTTAAAAAGCTGGTTAAAAAGTAACTTTCTGTATATTGTATTGGTGTATATTGTGTAAAAGATAACCAACCTTGCCAAAGTTTAAAACTTTGGCAAGGTTTAATTCATTTATAAATTTATGAAAAAGTTATTTACCAACATTTTATGCGTTTTTTTTGTAGGTTTCAGTGTAAAAGTAAAAGCACAGCTATTATTTGAAGAGAATTTTAACAATTACCCGCTAGGGCATCTAATTAACGATTACACCAGCACCATCCCCCAACAAGGAGGGTGGTATTCTGGAGTAACACCTCCTGTAACAGGAAGTGCAATGGTTACACAGGAAGCCGGTAAAGGTAATGTGCTGATCATTACATCTAACGGGGTTTCTCCTATTGGAGGGACTACTCTTAGACAATCTCAGGGCGTTATAGATGGATTGTGGAACAATCGTGCGACCGGGAATAATATTTTAAAGTTTGAATATGAAATTTATGGAATAGATGTTTTTAATGCTCTATGTAGTGTTATGAGTCAAAGTAACAATTTAATAACAACTGGTTTTTTATCAAGCATTAAACGTATAAATGGTAGTTATTGGGATATGACATTTGTTAATACAATTGTTCTAAAAAATTATAACACAGATCCTTTTCCTTTTAATATCTGGATTAAAGTAGAAATGTTTATGGATTATAACACTAACAATGTTTATTTTTATATACCAACATTAAATTTACAAAAGTCAGATTCTTTTCCGCATAATAGAATGCCTGAAAACGTATATTTTACTATTTCTAGTTTAAATTCATCATCAATAGTTAAATTAGATAATATTAAGATTTCTGCATTGCAAACGTTACCTTCGTATATATTAAGCACCAACGAGCAGTTGGCTGCAAAATTTAATTTATACCCTAACCCGGCAACCAATGTGGTAAATATTACCAACAGCGAAAACATGTTGGTACAACATGTTGCAATTTATGATATTGCAGGTAAGCAATTAAGTACTCAAAATTTTACTAATGAAACTGAAATACAGTTGAATGTAGAAAGTTTATCGAGGGGTATATATATGTTGCATTTACAAACCAATGAAGGTACAGCCGTTAAAAAGCTGGTTAAGAAGTAATAAAAACAACAACGCTTTCAAATAGAAAGCGTTGTTGTTTTATAAAATTCTGCTAACGGTTAAACCATCGCGTATTGGTAGCAAAACGGTTTCAACCCGTGGATCTTCGTTTACAATTTTGTTGTAGTCTAAAAGAATCGGTGTTGATTTATCGTTTTTTTGAACATCTTCTAAAACCTTTCCACTCCATAAAACATTGTCCGATAAAATAATTCCGCCTTTATTCATCATCGGTACAATTAAATTCCAGTAATTAATATAGTTTTCCTTGTCGGCATCAATAAAAACCAGATCAAATTTTTTATTTAAAGTAGGTACAATATCCAAAGCATTACCAACATGTTGAATGATCTGATCTTTAAATGGTGACTTACTGAAATATTTCTGTTGAATATCTTCTAATTCTTCATTAATATCAATGGTATCAATAGTACCGTTATTCTGCAATCCTTCAGCCAAACATAAAGTAGCGTAACCGGTGTATGTTCCTAATTCTAAAATATGTTTTGGGTTCAGTATTTTTGAAAGCATACTTAACACACGCCCTTGAAAATGACCGCTTAACATGCGTGGTTGCAAAATTTTCTGATACGTTTCTTTATTTAACTGCTGTAAAAGTTCAGGTTCTGCTACCGAATGTTTTTCTATATAATCCTCTAATTCTTCTGAAATAAAATGCATATACTCTTATTTTTAGGTAAAGATAACCAACAATTTTATAAATAATTCAATGTTTTATAGTTTAGTGATTTATTGTTGTTGATTGTTAAAATGTTAAAGTTCAAACAATTAATTGTTATTTTTTATCGTTGTTAAGTAAAAATACTATATTTAAAAACTATTTAATAATAAAAACATGAACACTAATTTAAAAAATGCCATTGTTGGGATTGGATTTTTAAGCTGCGCAATGGTTTTAACGGCAATTGTATCTTTAGGAACAACAAATATGAATCAGGATGCTGATTTACTTGCCAAAGCCAAAATTACAAAATCGGTAACAGCAACTTCAACCGAAATTCAAAATATAAAATAGCTGTTTTTTTGTTGTAACTTTGCAGTATGAATACAGTTAAAAAAGACATACGCAGTTTAACCAAAGAACAAATACGTGACTTTTTTGTGGCGCAGGGCGATAAAGCTTTTCGCGGCAATCAGGTGTACGAATGGTTGTGGAGCAAGGGCGCGCATAGTTTTGACGATATGACAAACGTATCAAAAGAAACCCGCATTTTGTTAGAGCAGCACTTTGTAATAAACCACATTCAGGTAGATACCATGCAACATAGCAACGATGGTACTATAAAAAATGCTGTGCGTTTACACGATGGTTTAATTGTAGAATCTGTTTTAATTCCTACCGAAAAGCGTACAACAGCCTGCGTTTCAAGTCAGGTTGGTTGCAGTTTAGACTGTAATTTCTGTGCAACGGCGCGTTTAAAACGCATGCGTAATTTAGGTCCCGATGAAATTTACGATCAAGTCGTGGCGATCGATCAGGAAAGCAGACTGTATCACAACCGCCCGTTATCAAATATTGTATTCATGGGCATGGGCGAACCGCTGATGAACTATCCGAATGTAATGAAAGCGATCGAAAAAATTACTTCAGACGAAGGTTTGGGCATGTCGCCAAAACGTATTACCGTATCCACATCGGGCGTTTCAAAAATGATCAAAAAAATGGCAGACGACGAGGTTAAATTCAAGCTGGCTGTATCACTGCATTCGGCAATCGAAGAAACTCGAAACAAAATCATGCCTTTTACCAAAAGTTTTCCGTTGCCCGAACTGCGAGAAGCTTTAGAATATTGGTACCGCAAAACCAAAAGCAAAATCACTTACGAATATGTGGTTTGGAAAGGCATTAACGACGACAAAAAAGCCATTGATGCCTTGGTGAAATTCTGCAAATATGTACCTTGCAAAGTGAACATCATTGAATACAACCCAATTGACGATGGCGAGTTTCAACAAGCCGATCCAGTAGTTATCGATGCGTATATTAAAGCGTTAGACAATGCTGGTATTGTGGCAAAAGTACGCCGATCGCGTGGAAAAGACATTGATGCTGCCTGCGGACAATTGGCTAATAAATCATAAATACAACCTGCAAGGTATCACACTTTGCAGGTTTTTTATTTGAAGCTTTTTCCGGCTTTCCGCTATATCTTTCTTGTTGCCCGAGCAGAGTCGAGGGCAACAAGAAAGGATACCGCTGCAATCCGGGCTATGAGATTCAGACTTCTATCAAAACTCGGTTGTTTATCCAATTTTTGCAGTTTTTTATTTTTTTACTATTCTTTTTACTGCTGTGCCTTGGTCTGTTTTAATATTTAATAAGTAAGTGCCGCTTGCTAAAAAATCTATATTTAGTGTTGTATTTTGTTCTTCAAGTTTAATTGATTTTATGATTCTCCCATTTAAATCAATTATATCAATATTTTTAATTAAAATATTCTCATCATTCTTAATTGTGATAATATCAACTGTAGGATTAGGATAAATTTCAAATTTTGAATTTAAAAACTCATTCGTGCTTAAAGGAACATTGTTTACAGCTTCTATATTAAAATTATCATACATTAAAAAAGGCTGTCTGTAAGTTGAAGTTTGATTTATAATACCTCTACTGACTGATATTCGAAAACCTTCTAGAGGAAAACGTGAATCAAAATCTGTTGTAAAGTAAGTGTTTAAAGCTGGTATATGACAATGCGCTTTACCCGTTTTATAATTAAAATACCATGTAAATTTCACCCAAGTGTTATTAGGAAAATTTTGATATTGATAAGTACTGTTGTTATCAAAATACAAATTATTGAAACCACCTTTACTATCCTTAAAATAGCCATCAAGCATGCCGTTATGATTGTAGGTTGTGGTTGCGAAATATCTAAATTGCGCGAGTACACCATATTTGTATAAAATTAAATGATCAATTCGTAAACGATAATTCGCTGTATCAATCATATTCACTTGAAAATCGAATTCGAATTTTAATATGTTATTTCCAGTTTTTCTATTATTCCATAATACATCTAAATTTTTAAGATCTAAATTAGCATAACTTGCATCTTTAGAATTTAAAATATTTTTAATATCTAAAATTTTGTTGTTAAATGTTAATGGTGTAATCTCTATGTCTAATGACGATGAAAGGGTGCTGTTTTGTGATAAAGTGTACCAATTACCTTTTCCAGGTGTCGTTCCTGTTAAGTCCGTATTTAATGCGCCCGAAGTTTGTGAATCAAAATTTTCTGAATATAATACTTGAGGTGTTACATTCAATCCAAAAAATAATACAATTGTTAGAATTAAGTATTTATGTGCCATAATGTTTTCTATTTTTGTTAAAAATAATAAATTTTAATTAAACTTTTGGTACCTAGCTATTTAATGTCGCTCTCTAAAAAAAATTAAAAAAAAACAATCATCTTACAACCTTTTCCGTTTCTTTTGCGTCTATGTAATAAAGAGGCTAAAAACAATTGAATTTAAAAACACCTTTTTCCGAGTCTGAACTAATAAATCAGGTACAAAACAACAACCGCGCGGCACAGAAACAACTGTTCGATAGGTTTTCGCCAACAATGTTAAGTACCTGCAGGCAGTATATTAAAGATTTTCACAATGCCGAAGATGTAATGCTGTGCGCCTTTATGAAAGTGTTTCAAAATATTAATCAGTACCGGAACGATGGTAGTTTTGAAGGTTGGATCCGCAAGATTATGATTCGCGAAAGCTTGTCGTTCCTTCGGTCAAAAAAAGAACTCGATTTTATTGAAGATGTCAATCAGTCGGTTTTAAGTGTGGTTTCAGATCAATACGAAACATCGAACGATTACCAAAAACTGATTGACGATTTGCCGAAAGGCTGCCAATATATTTTTGTATTGAGTGTGATTGAAGGATACAAACATCAGGAAATTGCCGAAATGCTGAATATTTCCGTCGGAACATCGAAATCGCAACTGGCTTACGCTAAAAAATTACTGAAACAACAAATTGAATTAATACGATAGATGATGGAGGATTTTGAAAAAGAGATAAAAGATTTTTTTCAACGCCGTGAAATAAAACCGTCGGCAGATGCGTGGCAGCGAATGGAAAATCTTTTAAACGAACCGCAAACTAAACCAAAAAAAACATATAGAATTTATTGGGCAGTCGTAGCGTCGGTTGTTATTTTATTTGGGCTGTTTACACTGTTGCAAAAGCAAGATAAAGAATTGATCAATCCTGCTTTAAATGATTCTTACGTAATGAAAGATAGTGTGGTAAATAAAATTCAGCACCCACAAAACAATAATCAAGTTGTAAAAGCAGATGTTGTTCCGCAGAAAACAGAAAATAGTAGAAAGCAATCAGCCTTGATTAAAAGTGTTCCTGCTGAAATCGTTCAAAACAATAAAAATCAACCTAAAGAAAAAGAAGTAGGCGAGCGGACAGAAATTTATCATATCATTCAAAAATCAGATACAGAATTAGAAGAAAAGCTTTTGGCTCAAGAGTCTAAAATCGAAATTAAAGTAAATCCAAGCAAGTTGTTGCGAAGTGCCGAAATGGAACGCCAGACAGACAATATGGTTTCGAACGGACAAAATTTCTGGAAAAAAGTTAAAGAAATAAACACAGTTGTAGTACATTCTAAATAACACAATATGAAAAAACTAATTTTAACCTCCGCATTTTTATTGAGCATTTTAAGTGTTCAGGCACAAGAATTTTTTAGCGATAAACGTCCGGTACAAACGGCAAACCAGTTTACAAAAAAGGTAAACGATATTTCGTATGATATCGATCTAATCATTAAAAACAACAA
>CAMLFV010000054.1 GCA_946479395.1 uncultured Flavobacterium sp.
AATCATAAAAAAAGAATAAAGAGAAAAGAAGATAGACAAGTTTCGACCTAAAATCTAAAATCAAAATAAAAAATGGCAAAAGATATAAAATTTGATATTGAAGCACGCGACGGTTTAAAACGCGGTGTAGATGCATTGGCAAATGCAGTAAAAGTAACTTTGGGTCCTAAAGGACGTAACGTAATTATTTCAAAATCGTTCGGTGCACCGCACGTAACAAAAGATGGTGTCTCGGTTGCTAAAGAAATTGAATTAGCTGATACGTTAGAAAACATGGGTGCGCAAATGGTAAAAGAAGTAGCATCAAAAACCAACGATTTAGCTGGTGACGGAACTACAACTGCAACCGTTTTGGCTCAGGCTATTGTTAAAGAAGGATTGAAAAACGTTGCCGCAGGTGCAAATCCAATGGATTTAAAACGCGGAATTGACAAAGCTGTTGAAGCTATTGTTGCCGATTTATCAAAACAAACACAAGAAGTTGGTTCTACAACAGAAAAAATCAAGCAAGTTGCATCAATCTCTGCTAACAACGACGAAGTTATTGGTGAATTAATCGCTGAAGCTTTTGGTAAAGTTGGTAAAGAAGGTGTAATTACTGTTGAAGAAGCTAAAGGAACAGATACGTATGTTGATGTTGTAGAAGGAATGCAGTTTGACAGAGGATATCTTTCTCCATATTTCGTTACAAATCCAGAGAAAATGGAAACGGAATTTGACAATCCATATATCTTATTGTACGATAAAAAAATATCTTCATTAAAAGAATTATTACCCGTTTTAGAACCAGTTGCACAATCAGGAAAAGCATTGTTAATCATTGCTGAAGATGTAGATGGTGAAGCGTTATCAACTTTGGTTGTAAACAAATTACGCGGTGCATTAAAAATTGCTGCTGTAAAAGCGCCAGGTTTTGGTGACCGTAGAAAAGCTATGTTAGAAGACATCGCTATTTTAACGGGCGGAACGGTGATTGCAGAAGAAAGCGGTTACACATTAGAAAATGCTACGTTGGAAATGTTAGGAACTGCAGAACGCGTTTCTATTGATAAAGACAACACAACCATTGTAAACGGTGCGGGTGATTCTGACATGATTAAAAACAGAGTGAACCAAATTAAAGCACAAATGGAAACTACAACTTCTGATTACGATCGTGAAAAGTTACAAGAGCGTTTGGCTAAATTAGCTGGAGGTGTGGCGGTACTTTACGTTGGTGCAGCGTCTGAAGTGGAAATGAAAGAGAAAAAAGACCGTGTTGACGATGCTTTACATGCAACGCGTGCAGCTGTTGAAGAAGGAATTGTTGCTGGTGGTGGTGTTGCTTTGTTAAGAGCAAAATCAGCATTATCAAGTGTTGATGCTTTAAATGCAGATGAGAAAACAGGTATTCAGATTGTTTCTCGCGCTATTGAATCACCTTTAAGAACGATTGTTGAAAATGCAGGTTTAGAAGGATCTGTAATTGTTGCAAAAGTTGGCGAAGGTTCAGGAAACTATGGTTACAATGCTAAAACCGACGAATATGTTGATATGTTAACAGCAGGAATCATTGATCCTAAAAAAGTAACTCGTGTAGCTTTAGAAAACGCAGCTTCGGTTGCCGGAATGATTTTAACTACAGAATGTGCTTTAGTTGATATTAAAGAAGAAGGTGCTAGCCAAATGCCAATGGGCGGTGGTATGCCAGGAATGATGTAAGATCTTTTTATATAAAAACAAAAAAAATCCGACTAATTATAGTCGGATTTTTTTGTTTTTATAAACCTTTACTCTTTTCAATTTCTAACATCCATTCTAGATCTTTATCATACTTCGTTTTCGGATTTTCGTTCTATCTACCATATCTTAATTCAAAGAATTCTTTAGTTTTGTAACGCTTAAAAGTATAAAGATTTAGAGGAAAACTTCTTATAAAATCATTATAATTCCTTACAGCTTCGTCATAATTCAATATTAAATTATTTAACTTTTTATGGCTAGATTCTAATAGACTTATATCAACATTATTAGATAAAGTATCTACCTTAATTTCTAAAACGAGCTTGTTCAAATAATATTCATTTTCTGAAAAATCTAAGGTACATTCATTAGTCTTCCTTTGCTTATTTAAAATGAGCATTAAACTATCATTTGAAATATATTTATCATCTTTATTTAATTTAGAAACTAATTCAGCATGCAAGGAAACATCCTTCCTTAATAATTTCCATTCATCATCTACAAGTTCTTGTCGTTGACTTATTTCGCGTTTAACAAAATGTTTTGCGACAGAAATTACAAGAAAAATAAAAACAATTAAAGATATAGAGACAATTACAAATTTTTTCATTTTGTAAAAATAAAAAACTGCATCTAAAAAGACACAGTTCTTATAAAATTAATTCTTTACGATTCACGGTCTGCTTTATTTATAGTATTAGCCCTTAAATTTAATTAGGCTTGAAGCTGTCATGTATGATTTCAACATTTCGAAGGAGCTCTCAATAACGATTGATTGCCCCAACGATTTCTATTGTAGAAAGCGCTTTAAATACTTTTTTTTAACCTGATATTTCTTAATTTAATACTTTAAGCGTTGACCGACCATCCTTTTAACGAAGGATATATTAAAACCTAAAAACCAACACATTGACTATAAAAACAGCACCAAAATTGCTAAACAGGCATTGCAAAAAAACCGCAGCGTTTATGATTTAATTATTGAACAAAATATTTTGACAAAGGAAGAATTAGACAGATATTTAGATCCTAATAATATGCTGAGTTCGCATTAAAAACAAAACCCAGAAAATAATTTCTGGGTTTTGTTTTAAAATGAATATCCTACTTTAAAATTCAATGAGGTAAATTTATCAACATATGTTGTGCTAAAATTATAATCGTAGTCAATTTCTATTAAAAACGAATTGTGCAATTTAAAACCTAATCCGGCATTAATTCCAGCACCGGCTTGATCCATGTAAATAGGATTTAGAATCCATGATGCTGGTGGTGATGTAATTTCTGCTTTGATTGGTGTATCATATCCAAGCCCTAACTTTCCATAAAACTTGTTTTTTTCTGATGATAAAAAATACTGCTTTACCCCTAATGAAAAACACAACGATTGATAATCCACTGTATGATGCCAATTCTCTCTTACATAAACCTCTTCATAATTAGCTTTTATAGAACGATACTTAACATTAAAATAAAAACTTGTTGAATTAGCCATGTTCTTATTAAGAATATATTCAATCTCGGGCATTACTGTTATATGATTATATGATTCACCTGGTATGTTCTGTAAAAAATCAATATCCATTGTACTAATAGAATATCCGACAAAAAAATTAAAAACAACCTTGTCTTTCTTTTCTCTTTTAAAAGTTATTCCGTTAGCTCCTTTAAAATAATCCTCTAAGTCATCTACTCTATACTTTAAAAAAGAATAATTGTCTAATGACGAATATTTAGAATTTTTTACATTATTCCATAATTGTGCTCTAAAATCGTTATTCTCGCTAATTGAGCCGCTACTTCTCAAATATTTTTTGTAAGCAAGTGTAACCATTTCTCCATTAGACTTTTCATAAAAGAAAGTAGAAACACCATTTTTTATATATCTGTACAATTTATATTCACCATCAACCAAAAGTTGAACAAAACCATATTCCTCAATCAAGTTTAAACCCCTACTATTGTTAAGATTACCTATTTCAAATCTAATAGTTGGATCGTACTGAAATTTTTTCTTTTCAAAAATCAATGTTCCATATTTAATTTCACTTACAGAACCCGTTTTAATCTTTGTTTGTTGATTACCATTTTTAAGTATAAATTCTTCTGGAAAATTATCCAGTTTTATTTCCGAAATTTCCCCTTCAAATCTATTTCCAGATTGATCAATGTAATATCCTAATTCAAATTTTTGTGCAAATGAACTCGAAAATAAAAAAAGTAATAATAGTGTAAAAATTTGTTTCATATAGTATTTATTAAATTTCAATCTTCTTTATTTAACGCATTCCAACCGCGGGCTTTTAATGGAAGCTTTGTATTCTCGCGAGTTATTAAATGAATACCTTCTTTTTCGGCTGTGATATGACCGATGATTGATAGATGCGGATTTCCCTTAATTTTTTCAAAATCATTCATTGAAACAGTGAACAACAACTCGTAATCTTCGCCTCCGTTAATGGCAATGGTGGTACTATCTAAATTAAATTCTTCGCATACGTTTATCAGCTGCGGATCTAAAGGTAACTTGTCTTCATACAAATTACAGCCTACGCTTGATGCTTTACAAATGTGTATAATTTCAGAAGAAATTCCGTCTGAAACATCAATCATCGAAGTTGGTTTTACCTCTAATTTGTGTAAAAGTTCTTTAATATCGTTACGGGCTTCGGGTTTTAACTGTCGTTCAATAATGTAAGAATAATCTTCCAGATTAGGCTGATTCTGCGGATTTACCAAAAACACCTGCTTTTCGCGTTCTAAAACCTGCAAGCCCATGTAAGCCGAACCTATATCGCCCGTAACAACCAATAGATCGTTTTCTTGTGCGCCTGAACGGTAAACAATTTCATCTTCACTAGCTTCGCCCAAGGCAGTAATACTGATTAATAATCCAGTGGTACTTGATGTGGTATCGCCACCAATTAAATCTACCTTATAAAAATCGCATGCCAAACGAATACCTTCGTACAATTCTTCGATTGCTTCTAACGGAAATCGGTTTGAAACAGCTATAGAAACCGTAACCTGCGTTGGTGTGGCGTTCATGGCACAAATGTCGGACACGTTCACTACAACGGCTTTGTAACCCAAATGTTTCAACGGCATATAACTTAAATCGAAATGTACACCTTCTACCAACAAATCGGTCGAGACAATAGCTTTTTTCGACTTAAAATCTAAAACCGCGGCATCGTCTCCTATTGCTTTTATGGTTGACTGCTGTTGAATGGAAAAGTTTTTTGTGATATGATTAATTAAACCGAATTCGCCCAATTGTGACAAAGAGGTTTTGCTTTGATCTTTATTTTCTAACATACTTTTTAATTTATTTGTAAAATTACAAACTATTTTTTGGGTGGATGCGAATACAAGAGGTGCTACTTACAAAAAAGGTTTTAATGGTTTTGTAAAAAAGGTCCCAATGGTTTTATGAAAACGTGGGTATCTTTTACCAGCAATATAAATAAAGACGGCAAAAATACCGTCTTTACTAAATTATTGTTGTGTAGAATCTATTGTTTGTGCTGTGGTATCTTGCAACATTTCTTCTTCTTGCTGCATCATTTCTGCTTGTTCTTGTTGTTGCTGCTTATAAGCATCTAGGTAACGCTGAAAATGCTTTTCAAAAGGTGCAATTCGTTTATTTAAAGCTTCAACGGTAGCAGTATCTTTATGCATTTTAGAATTATCAATAAGACGGTAAGCGGTATTAAAATTATCTATAATATTGTACCAAAACTCTCGCTGTTCGTTCAACTTCATTCCTTTGTAGAAATTCAAGTTTTCTTCTGCTTTTATAAACATTTTGGTTGCCAATTCTGCTGCTTTTTTGTTATCGCCTGCCATATAATACAAATCTGAATAAGGCTCAAAAAACTCGTATTTTAAATTATTATCATGCGGAATATAATATTCTATCGGGAAATTTTTCATAGCTAAATCAAGTACATTTTTAGCTTTTTCATTGTTACCTTCTATTATAAACTGCTCTGCCAAACGCGCTAAATTTATCAAGTACATTCTTGATTCCTTTCTTGTTTGCGGGTCGTGATAAATATTCGGACTTCCAAAATTACCCCAATACCAGTTGTTCACGGTTTTGTACATTTTATCGGCATCGATCGAACCTATATAAAACGGATGGTTCGCGTTTATTTTATCAACATTCGCTTTTACAGGAACCAGTTTGTACACCAAACCATTTAACTGTAAATAATCTTTTAACCACAACATTGCTTCGTTTGAAACATCGCCGGCTGTAAAATAAATTGGTCGTTCCCAGTTGTTGTTCGCAATGATATCGTACATAATAATTCGCATACGGTGTAAAACATTTGCCTTAACATCAATCGGAATTTCAGAAACAATATCGTTTGCAAATTTCTGTGACACCGTTCCATTTTTCAACACTTTTTCTTTATTTACAGGTATGCTGAATTTATTGGTTGGAATACGAGTAATAGACATGCCGTTTTCGGTTTCCATTTTAGATTCCGGACGATCTGATGCGATGAATTCTAAGATTGTATTGATATCAAAACGTTCATCAACCGTAGGTGCCAATGCCGTAAAATAAAGATTTTCGCCTGAATATTGCTTGTGATTAAAACGAATTTTTAAAGGATCTGACTTGTGTGCCTTCACTTTCATTTGATCAATGTACCATTCTGCCTGTAACAATGTGGTACAAACCACACGAACATCGGTACGGTACCCCTCAACTTCTTGCAAATACCAAAGCGGGAATGTATCGTTATCGCCAATGGTAAAAATTATAGCGTTTGGTTCTAACGAATCCAAATAAGCTCTACCCAATGCCAATGCGGTATATTTTTCTGAACGGTCGTGATCGTCCCAGTTTTCTTTTGCCATTAATACCGGCGATGCTAAAAAGGTAACACCCAACACCAACGGCAAGGCTACTTTTGCATTTACTTTGCTTGATAAAAATTCATAAATAGCATACGCGCCATAACCTACCCAAATAGCAAATACCATAAATGAGCCTACAACGGCATAATCACGCTCACGAGGTTCAAAAGGGCGTTCGTTTAAGAATATTTTTAATGCGAAGCTTGTAAATAAGAACAATGCCAACAGTACATAGAACGTTTTTGGATCTTTGCGGTAATGGAAAATAAAACCAACCAAGCCTAAAATAAACGGCAACATATAATATACATTTCGCCCTTTATTGTTTGCCATATCGCTGGTTAGGTTTTCTTGCGATCCTAAACGAATTTCGTCTAAAAACTTAATTCCCGAAATCCAGTTTCCGTTCATACGATCGTTCTCGCCTTGAATATCGCTTTGGCGTCCGGCAAAATTCCATAACAAATAACGTGTGTACATATAACCAAACTGGTAGTTAAACATAAAGCCGATATTGTCTAAAAAGCTTGGTTTTTCAACATCAATGTATTCGCTTATTTGTCGCAAAGCATTATCATACTCACGCATACTAAGCCTATCTGATTGTACTTGGGCTTTTAGCTGCCCGGTTATTTCTATTAATTCTGGCTCTGATGCGTACTCTGGTTTTAATTTAAAATCAACAGGTTTTGTAAACGCCATGTAATTTGCTGCCATATCAGGCTCCCACAAACGAGGTAAAAATCCTTTGAATCGCGGAGAATAATTCTGATTTGCATTTTTTCCGTCGTTTAGTACGATATATTTTCCCGAAGCATAATCACGTTCGTAATCTACCTTTCCGTCTTTGTAAGGTTGCGAAGGATCTAACGCGCCACCGTATTTAATAGTAAAGTAAGTATCATAAAACAACGAACGAGAACCATATTGTTCACGGTTGTAATAGGCTAATAATTCTGCAGCATCCGAAGGTTTGTTTTCGTTGATCGGAATTTGGGTATTGGCACGTATAGGCAACATTAACCAACAAGAAAATCCAATGAAGATGAATAATACCGAAAGAATCAATGTATTAGCGATTTGCTTTCGTTTTTCACGGGTAATTTTTAATCCGAAAATAAAAAAAGAAACTACAATAGCAAAAGCAATGATGGTTCCTGAATTAAACGGTAATCCGATGGAATTTACAAAGAAAATTTCTGACTTTCCGAAGAAAATCATGGTATATGGAAGTATAAATCCAAAAACAACCAATAAAACGGCAACTACTGCAATATTTGCAATAATGAAGTTTTTAACGGTAACTTTTGGGTAGTTTTTAAAGAAATATAAATAACCAATAGACGGAATTGCCAACAATGCCATGAAATGCACGCCGAAAGACATACCTACAACTAAAGCTATCAGCAATAACCATTTGTTGCCTCGTGGTTCGTCTATAGCGTCAATCCAGCGTAAACCCAACCAAAGCAATAATGCCAGCATAAAAGTTGCCATTGCATAAACCTCTGTTTCTACGGCGCTAAACCAAAAAGTATCAGAAAAAGTAAAAGTTAACGCACCAATTAAACAGCTTCCTAAAACTGCAATTACGGTATGGTTTGATAATTTTTCGGTACCAATTTTAACTAACTTAAATAGAATATTGGTAGCCGACCAAAACATGAACAATACGGCAAAGGCGCTTGAAAGTGCCGAAACCCAGTTTACCATTGCCGCAATTTTATCGGGCGATGTAGCAAACATAGCGGCAAACGCACCTAACATCTGGAAAAGTGGTGCGCCCGGTGGGTGACCAACTTCTAATTTTGCCGATGTAGCAATGTATTCACCTGCATCCCAAAAACTAACGGTAGGTTCTAAGGTTAAAGTATAAACTGTAAGTGCAATTAAAAATGCAACCCACCCGGTGATGGTATTCCATTTTTTAAAATTGATTGTCAACATAATAGCTGTTTTTTGATCTTTTTATGTAAGAACTACAAAGAAAGCGTTTTTTTTTTATTGATAAACTCTTTTAGATTTTTTTTAAAAAATTTACTTGATTTTCTTGCGATTTTATTTTTTTGTACTACATTTGCACTCGCAATATTTAAGCAAAATATGTTTGTTATTGCAAGTTTTATTGGCCTATGGTGTAATGGTAACACAGCTGATTTTGGTTCAGTCGTTCTAGGTTCGAGTCCTAGTAGGCCAACAAATAAAACTTTATATATTTACCGGTTAATTGGCCTATGGTGTAATGGTAACACAGCTGATTTTGGTTCAGTCGTTCTAGGTTCGAGTCCTAGTAGGCCAACAAAACATTCCTTATAACGGAATGTTTTTTTTTGCACTAAAATTAAATTCTTTAACATTTATTTGACAAGCTTTAGTGCACATTTAAAAAACTTTCGATTAAATTTGCGCCTATACCAATGCTTAAGATTTTTAACATATCAACTCTTTTATTGTTTGTGTGCTTTTTATTTGCACCAACAATAACGTATGCGTTGAACAAAGATGTAGTAAATTCTTCATTAATCATAAACGAGGAAGAAGAAGTTCCTACCAAAACAAAATCAAAAGCCAACAATAACAACATTAACGAAGAAGAAGAAAAAGAAGTACACTATCATTTCTTTCTCAACTGCCATAAAATCGTATCAAACGCCGTTATTGCAAATTCAAATTTAAACTTTTCAAAACACAGCATTAAAGACGATCTCGTTTTTAAAATTCCATTACCACCTCCCGAACAAAACCTATAATAACAAACTATTGTAGCATTTATTTATAAACTGCTATGCACTTACATGTTTATTAATTATAGATTTTATGAAAAAAAATATTAAGGCAGAGTTGTCTCAGAACTTTGCATCTGGTTTGGTGGTGTTTTTAGTGGCATTACCGCTATGTTTAGGTATTGCGTTAGCATCTGGCGCACCACCATTATCGGGAGTTATCGCAGGAATTATAGGTGGAATTGTTGTAGGATCAATAAGTAACTCTAACATTTCGGTATCGGGTCCAGCAGCAGGATTAACCGCAATTGTTTTAACCGCAATTACCGATTTAGGCGCTTTTGAACTATTTCTTTGCGCCGGATTAATTGCCGGGATTTTACAGTTGGTTTTAGGGTTTATACGTGCAGGAAGTATCTCGAACTATTTCCCAAATAACGTAATTGAAGGAATGTTGGCTGGTATCGGAATCATCATCATTTTAAAACAAATTCCGCATGCTTTAGGTTTTGACAGCGACAATATGAGTAGCGAAACCTTGTTTGAAAACGGTATTAATTTTAATTATTTTAATGAAGTTTTTGGCGCGATTCATCCCGGAGCAGTTGTTGTAACCATTGTTTCGGTTATTATTTTATTAACCTGGGAAAATGTTCCGGTATTACGAAGAATTAAAATGTTACCGGGTGCATTGGTGGCAGTAATTGCAGGTATATTACTAAACCAACTTTTTGTATCAAGTGGTAGTTTTTTGGCAATTAGTTCAGAGCATTTGGTTACTTTACCTGTTCCGCAAAGTGCAGATGATTTTAAAAACCTGATCACAATGCCAAATTTCGAAGGCTTTTTAAATATAAAAGTCTGGATTGTTGGTGCAACCATTGCTATTGTTGCTTCTATTGAAACTCTACTTTGTATCGAAGCATCGGATCGTTTGGACACCAGACGCCGTATTACCGACACCAATTTAGAGCTTAAAGCACAAGGAATTGGAAATTTAGCAAGTTCATTGATCGGTGGATTACCAATGACATCGGTAGTTGTTCGTAGTTCTGCAAACGCAAATGCAGGTGCAACATCTAAATCATCGGCAATTATTCACGGAGTTTTATTGTTGGTTTGCGTATTGTCAATTCCGTTCATATTAAATCTAATTCCGTTAGCAACATTAGCAGCTGTTTTAATTTTAGTTGGATACAAACTGGCAAAACCTGCAACATTCAAACATTTCTGGCATAACGGAAAATACCAGTTTATACCATTCGTAGCAACATTTTTAGCTGTAGTTTTTACCGATTTATTAAAAGGTGTAGGTATTGGTTTGGCAATTTCAATTTTCTACATTTTACAAGGAAACATGAAAAGAGCCTACTATTTAAGTCGTGAGAAATTGAATGATGCAGACGATGTTACTATTAAATTAGCAGAAGAGGTTTCGTTTTTAAACAAAGCTGCCATAAAAAAAACACTTAAAAATATTCAGCCGGGATCGAAAGTAATTATCGATGCCCGCACTACATCTTACATAACAACCGATGTTCTGGAAATGATTCAGGATTTCGCCAATGTAAGAGCCAAAGAAGAAAATATCGACGTAGAATTAATCGGTTTTAAAACATCATATCGCGATTACGAAAACGATCAAGATTCTCACGTATCAATTACCCATAGAAGGGCAATGTAATATATCAAAATAATTAAATAAACAAAAGACTGTCATGAAAGCACATACATCAGAAACACAAGCAACCATTACACCAGAAAGAGCATTAGAAATTCTAAAAGAAGGAAACGAACGTTTTGTAAAAAACCTAAAAGCCAACCGCGATTTATTGGCACAAGTTAACGATACACGTGCTGGGCAATGGCCGTTTGCCGTAATTTTAAGCTGTATAGACAGCCGTACTTCTGCAGAATTAATCTTCGATCAAGGTTTGGGAGATGTATTCAGCGTTAGAATTGCAGGAAACTTTGTTAACCAAGATATTTTAGGATCTATGGAATTTGGCTGCAACGTTGCAGGTTCAAAACTTGTTGTGGTGTTAGGACACACAAAATGCGGTGCTTTAAAAGGCGGTTTAGATTCAGCAGCAATTGAAGGACTTGGAATGGATAACCTAAACCACTTGGTTGGTCATTTTGATCCAATCATTAAAAATATCATTAAAGATGGTGAAGAAAGATCATCAAGCAATACCGATCTTTTAGAGCGTTTAAATCATCACAATGTTTTGAATGCGATTGAAAACATCCGCAAACAAAGTTCTACTTTACGAAAAATGGAACAAGAAGGAAAAATTAAAATCGTTGGTGCAAACTACGATGTTGAAACCGGAGTTGTTGAATTTATCTAAATTTTAATATTATCAGATTACATTTAAATAGTTGGAAAGGAAAATCGGCAAAAGCAATTTTGTCGATTTTTTTTGATCTGATTTTAATTCAAAAAACAAGAATATTGTAAATTAGCTTTAAATAAAGTAGATTAAAATGTGTAACGATTTAAAGAAAAGTTTCGATAAAATAATAAACGGCAACAAAGAATGGATGGATTTTGTTAAGAACGATACTTCGGGGCGATTTCAACAGCTTTCAAAAGGTCAAAATCCTGAAATTTTATGGATTGGTTGTGCCGACAGTCGCGTACCAGCAAACGAATTAACCGGAACAAAACCGGGCGAAGTTTTTGTGCACAGAAATATTGCTAACGTTTGTGTACATTCAGACATGAACATGCTTTCGGTTTTAGATTATGCCGTAAACGTTTTAAAGGTGAAGCACATTATTGTTGCGGGGCATTACGGTTGTGGTGGTGTAGCAGCATCGTTAAGCAGTTCCCAATACGGCATTATAGACAACTGGCTGCAACATATTAAAGACGTTTACCGCTTAAACGCTGCAGAAATTGATGCTATTACAGACAAAAATCAGAAAGAAGACCGCTTGGTAGAACTTAACGTACAAGAGCAGGTTTCTAATTTATGCCGAACATCTATTGTGCAAAATGCTTGGAAAAACGGTCAGCAATTAGCAGTTCACGGTATGGTAATCAATATTGGCTCGGGCGAATTAATCAACCAAAACTGTACTTTTACAAACAACGACAATTTAAGCGATGTTTTTTCTTACAAATAAAAAATCAGGTTTTAAAACCTGATTTTTTATTTTAAATGCACCTGCATTAACTTGGTTACGTATTTGCCAATAACATCAAACTCCAGATTTACTTTAGTACCAACTTTATAAGTTTTAAAAAGCGTATGTTCTAACGTATAAGGAATAATTGCTACGCTAAAAGTATTAATTCCCGAATTCACAACCGTTAAACTGGTTCCATCAACCGTAATCGATCCTTTATCAATGGTAACATGTTTCGATCTTTCACTGTATTCAAAACTAAAATACGTACTCCCTCCTACTTCATCCACTTTGGTAATAACTGCCGTTTCATCAACATGTCCTTGAACAATATGTCCATCTAAACGGTCGTTCAAAGGCATTCCTCGTTCCAAATTCACAATATCGCCCACGTTCCATAAGCCAATTGTAGTAACATCAATTGTTTCTTTTATGGCAGTAACCTTGTAAAAACCGTCGTTAATTTCAACCACAGTTAAACACACACCGTTGTGCGCCACACTTTGATCAATCTTTAACATATCGTTAAAAGAACTTTCTATAAACAAGTGTACGTTTGTTTGATCGTGTTCTATTCTTCGTATAACTCCAAGAGTTTCAACAATACCAGTAAACATAAGTAGAATAATTTTACTAAATTTGTAACAAAATTAGCAATAATTAGCGCAACGCATGTTTAAAAAAGGTGAAAATATTATATTGGGTATTTCTATAGGCGACATGAACGGCGTTGGTCCAGAGGTTATTTTAAAAACCTTTGAGGATCAGCGAATGATGGAATTATGCACACCCGTAGTTTTTGGAAATGCCAAGTTGTTATCGTTCATAAAAAAGATCGTTAACTGCCAAACCAACATACACGGAATAGATTCGTTAGACCAGATTCAGCAAGGCAAATTCAACGTTTTAAACCTTTGGAAAGAAGGAGTTAATTTAGATTTTGGAACTTTGAACGATGCTGTTGGGCAGTATGCGATAAAATCGTTCGTAGCTGCAACTCAAGCTTTGAAAAACAATGAAATTGATGCTTTGGTTACTGCACCAATCAATAAATACAATATCCAGTCCGACGAATTTCAGTTTCCAGGTCATACCGATTATTTGGATAAAGAGTTAGAAGGAAATGCGTTAATGTTCATGATTAGCGAAGATATTAAGGTAGGTTTGGTTACAGATCACGTTCCGTTGCAGCAGGTATCACAAACCTTAACACCCGAATTAATCAAACAAAAAGTTCGTACCATTAATAAATCGCTGATTCAAGATTTCAATGTAATAAAACCGCGCATTGCCTTGTTGGGATTGAACCCGCACAGTGGCGATAATGGAATTATAGGTAACGAAGAACTAAACTTTATAAACAGTACGGTTAAAGAATTGTTTGATGAAGACATTATTATTTACGGACCTTATTCTGCCGATGCTTTTTTTGGTTCGGAACAATTCAGAAATTTCGATGCCGTTGTAGCTTGTTACCACGATCAAGGATTAATTCCGTTTAAAACCTTAAGTTTTGGCAATGGTGTAAACTACACAGCAGGATTAGATAAAATTCGAACATCGCCTGATCACGGTACTGCGTATGACATTGCAGGCAAAGGCATTGCCGATTTTACCTCATTTAAAAACGCAGTTTACGCAGCTTTAGATATTTATAAAAATAAAAACGAGTATTTGCAGAGTACAGCGAACCCTTTAAAGGTTTCAACTATTTAACAACAAAAAAATTGCGATAACTATTTGTAATTAAATAATTTTTATATCTTTGCACGCTCAAATAGATGGTTATGGTAAGTGAAAAAGATTTTTTAATCCAGTTTACCGGATTAAAGTTAGGAGAACATCAATTTGAATATCAGATCGAAAACGATTTTTTTGATTTATTCAATTATAGTGAATTCAACAGCGCTAACATACAGGTTA
>CAMLFV010000055.1 GCA_946479395.1 uncultured Flavobacterium sp.
AAACAATTTCATTTTTAATTGAAACCGAATGATAAATCAGCAGCAACAAATCTTCGGTTGTTAATTCGCCTAAATTTTTAAGCTGATTCCAATACGATGCATCGGCAATTAATCCGTGTTTAAACATTTCTGCCAAGCCTGATCGCATTTGATTTCCAGGTAATGTTTCTAAAAAAGCAGTATCAATCAAAACCATTTGCGGTTGCGAAAAACTACCCACCATGTTTTTTAATCCGCCTAAATTCACTCCGGTTTTCGTTCCAACCGAAGCATCAACCATTGCCAGCAAACTTGTTGGAATGTTCACAAAATCGATTCCTCTTTTATAAGTTGATGCAACAAATCCGCCTAAATCGCAAACCATTCCGCCACCTACATTAATAAGGAGTGCTTTTCTATCAATATTCAACTCCACCAAACTTTCCCAAACGGCAGTACAGGTTTCCACAGTTTTGTTTTCTTCGCCTTGTTCAATTTCGATAATTTCGAAGGGAATATCAACAGCCAGCCACTGCATTACATAATTTAAGCAATGTTGCGCTGTATTTTCATCCACCATCAATACAACCTTACTGTATTTTTTATCGTTAATTAACTGTGAAAGAGTCGAATAATAGTCAACTCCGAAACCAATAATGTAATCTGCTGCCTGTATTTGCATGCTAAAAAAAAATTTTGATGTAAAAATAAAGCAATTTTTATAACTATTGTATCTTTGCAGCACAACTTTAAACCTAATGGAGAAGATATTTGACAATACCGAGGTTGCTTTTGCTTTAAAAAACAACACCGAACTAAACAAAGCATACTACTTGTTTAAATTAATAAGCAGTAATGCATTAGTTAAAATAGGTACATCGTTAACCAATTTTGCCATATCAACAAATTTACCTGTAAAAGGATTGATAAAGTCGACCGTTTTTGATCATTTTTGCGGCGGTGTAACAGAACAAGACTGCTTAAAAGTGGTTGATAAAATGTACACAAAAGGCGTTTCGTCTGTTTTAGATTATTCTGTTGAAGGAAAAGAAACCCAAGAACAGTTTGATCATGCGTTGCAAATGACCTTAAGAACAATTGATTTTGCTAAGGAAAAAGAAGCTATTCCGTTTGCTGTTTTTAAACCTACAGGTGTTGGTAGATTTTTCTTATTTGAAAAGAAGGGAGAAAATTTACCTTTTACCGATGCCGAACATCAAGAATGGAACCGAATTGTAGAGCGTTTTGATATTATTTGCAGAACAGCATACGAAAAAGACGTTTTATTATTGATTGATGCCGAAGAAAGCTGGATGCAGGATGCTGCCGATGATTTGGTTTTGGATATGATGCGCAAGTATAATAAAGATAAATGTATTGTTTTTAACACAGCTCAAACCTATCGTTGGGATCGTTTTGATTTTGTTAAGAATACACATGCCATTGGTTTACGCGAAGGTTTTCATGTTGGTTTTAAAGTGGTTCGTGGTGCATATATGGAAAAAGAGCGTGCACGTGCCGAAGAAAAAGGGTACCCCTCGCCCATTTGTGCAACCAAGGCTCAAACCGATGCTACTTTTAACAAAACGGTTACCTACATGGTTGAAAACCTGGACAATAAAATTGCTTTGTTTGCAGGAACACATAACGAAGACAGCAGTTATATGTTAATGGAATTAATGACTAAAAATAATATTCCACATACCGATAAACGCATTTGGTTTGGTCAATTGTATGGTATGAGCGACAATATTAGCTACAACCTTTCTCACCACAATTACAACGTTGCAAAATATTTGCCATTTGGACCTGTTTATGATGTTGTGCCTTATTTGATTCGTCGTGCAAATGAAAATACATCGGTAGCCGGACAAACAAACCGCGAATTAGATTTGTTGGATAAAGAATTAAAACGAAGAAGATCGAAATAAGTTCTATTCTTTAAAAATATAAAACCCTGTAAGATTAAATTTTTACAGGGTTCTTTTATTATTTTAAATAGATTATTAAGAAGTTTATACACAACTAAAATATAATTAAGATTTTCGTCAGTTCGAGCTTGTCGAGAACTTATAATTAAAGACTTCTCGATACAGTTTTCTATCGAAAACTTACTCGAAGTGACGAGAATAAATATATCTTGGTGTAAAGTTAATAGTAGTAAATTTATTTTAAATTCAACTTGCTGTTAAAGCGCGAATAGCTAAAATAGATCAGTAATCCTATAATTAACCATACGCTAAAATACAACCAATTCCAAATGGTTAATTCTGCCATCATATAAATACAGCAAATTAATCCTAGCATTGGTATTAACGACAGGTTCTTTTTAAAACTCCAGATACACAAGAAAACCATTGCTATTAAAAACAACCACATAGGTATTTTGTGTTTGAACAAATCAAATCCTGTTTCGAACTTTAATTGTGGATCTACCGGCGCTTTTTCAATTAAAACCACATATTGATCTTCTGATTTTTCTTTTACCGATGAAAGCATCGCTTCTAAATCATTATTAAAATCAATTGGTTTTAATTGATAATCAGTTTCTACATAAGAAGACATTTTTGTAGCATCTTCTTTAGAAAGTTGTGTTACAAAATTAGTAGGTTCGTAAACTTGCGGAGTGTTGTAAACAAAAGATTCTAATCCGTTTTTATTCCAAATGAAAATAGAAATCAATCCTAAAATAAATCCGACAGGTAAAATATATTTTCCGTTTAAATAAGGAATACGAAATTTTCCACGCGGAATATCCTTATCCTGCAAAACTAAAACACCGGCGCAAACCAATGAAAATGCAAACAAAGTTCCTATACTGCACAAATCGGTTACCATGGTTAAATTCATAAACAAAGCAGGAACTGCCACAACAAAACCGGTTACAATGGTAGCAAATGATGGTGTTCTGTATTTTGGATGTACTTTAGAAAACTTTTTAGGTAATAATCCGTCACGGCTCATACTCATCCAGATTCTTGGTTGTCCCATTTGGAAAACCAAAAGCACACTCGCCATAGCAACCACGGCACTTACAGCTACAATTCCGGCAAACCATTTTAAGTTTACCTGATCAAAAACATACGCTAACGGATCGCCCACATTCAACTGCTTGTAATTAACCATACCGGTTAAAACCAACGCAATGGCAATATATAGAATTGTACAAATAACGATAGACCAAATCATGCTTCGAGGCAAATCGCGCTGAGGATTTTTACATTCTTCGGCTGTAGTAGAGATCGCATCAAAACCAATATAAGCAAAGAAAACTGCCGACACACCTTTTAAAACTCCTGACAAACCGTTAGGTGCAAAAGGATCGAAATTATCGGTATCAACATAAAAAATTCCGACAATTAAAACCAACGCAATCACCGCTAACTTAACGTAAACCATGATGTTACTTGCATTACGCGATTCTTTCATTCCACGATAAACCAACCACGTAATCAACACAATTATTGCCAATGCAGGAATATCTGCCACAAAATGAAAGCTGCCAATTTGGGGAGCGGTAGTCCAAGCATTATATGCCAATTGTAAATTATTCGGTAAGTTTTCAAACGATTTTCCGTTAGCCATTAAAGCCACTGCATCGTTAAAACCTTTGCTTGCCGATAGGTAATCCATCTGAATCCACTGCGGTAAATTAATCCCCATATTGCTCAACAATCCGGTGAAATAATCACTCCACGAAATTGCCAGCGTAATGTTTCCTACGGCATATTCCATAATTAACGACCAACCAATGATCCAGGCAATTACTTCGCCAAAAGCCACATAACTATAAGTATAAGCGCTACCTGAAACCGGAACCATCGACGCAAATTCGGCATACGCCATAGCAGCAAATCCACAGGCTAAAGCAGTAAACATAAATAGGAAGATCACCGCCGGACCACCATCAAAACTTGCCTGCCCAATGGTACTAAATACACCGGCACCAACAATAGCAGCAATTCCAAAAAAGATTAAATCTTTCTGACTTAAAAATTTCCCTAAACTTTCTTTTTTACCTTCATTTGCCTGTAATTCGGCTAAAATATCGGTCACATTTTTTTTACGAAATATATTCATCTACTATTAAAAAGTATGATAATTGTTATTTTTTGTTTTGGTAAATCTAACTAAATTTACAGAAATATTACTACATCATTTTAAATTCATTCACTATAATCAAAATTTATTGTTTGATAAATATTAACGATAAATTATTTATGGTAACTGGTAAAAATGAACGTACCTTTGTGTAAGAAAATTAAGAATTATAAATAAATTAAAATAAAAATTATGGCTTTAGTAGGAAAACAATTCCCAAACATTACCGTTGACGCAATCTCTGAAATGGGTGACGATTTAAGAATTAACGTTTTAGAAGAAGCAACAAAAAACAATAAAAAAGTATTGTTATTCTGGTATCCAAAAGATTTTACTTTTGTTTGTCCAACAGAATTACACGCTTTCCAAGCAGCTTTACCAGAATTTGAAAAAAGAAACACTATTGTAATTGGTGCATCTTGCGATACAAACGAAGTACACTTTGCTTGGTTAAACACTGCAAAAGATAATGGTGGAATTGAAGGTGTAACTTATCCTTTATTAGCTGATACTACAAGAAACTTATCAAGTGTTTTAGGAATTTTAGATGTTACTTCTGAAGTTTATAACGAAGAATTAGATTCAGTTCAAATCGAAGGATCAAACGTAACTTACCGCGCTACTTATTTAATTGACGAAACTGGAAAAATTTTCCACGAAGCAGTTAACGACATGCCTTTAGGACGTAACGTACAAGAGTTTATTCGTTTAATTGATGCGTATTCTCACGTACAAACACACGGCGAAGTTTGTCCTGCAAACTGGGAAGAAGGTAAAGAAGCTATGAGCGCAAACCGCCTTTCTACTGCAGAATATTTAGCTAAACTTTAATTTGTTCAAAGTTTAAGGTTTAAAGTTCAAAGTTTTGAGCGAAACCTTAAACTTTAAACCTTAAACAAAAAAATTATGTTATTAGAATTAGAACAAGATAATTTACAAGAATTAGTTGCAAACAACCCTAAAGTAGCTGTGCAATTTTCGGCTTCATGGTGCGGTAATTGTCGTATTATGAAACCAAAATTCAAAAAACTGGCTACCGAAAAAGAAGATGTAACTTTTGTAATTGTTGATGCAGAGAAATTTCCAGAGTCACGTAAATTAGCTAATGTTTCAAATTTACCAACATTCGCTATTTTTAATGGCGGTGCTTTGGTTGATGAAACACAGACTAACAAAGCCGATGTTTTGGCTGAATTGGTAAACAAATTGTCTTAATTATGAAATTACCTGTAATTAAACATTTAACTGAATTTATTCAGGAAAACGATCAAGATTATATCAACGAAACCATTGAAGTTTTAGAAGCCTTAACTGAAGTTCCATCATTAAAAGATGAAGAATTAGATGTAATTGGTGAATTAATCTCAAACATGTACGGTGCTATTGAAGTTGACAAACTTATAAAAGCGGGAACGCCCAAAAAAGAAGCATTAAACACTTTTATGCAACGCGTATTGGGGTCTATAGATAAATAAAAATCTTAAACACAAATATAAACCACGAGTAACAACTCGTGGTTTTTTTATTTCTACAATGATAAATAATTCAGTAATTTTGCCGAAATTGCTTTTAAATGAAACACCAACAAACATCCTTTATTTCGGGCAGAATTAAGAGTGTAACCTACGCCGTTAAAGGATTTTACTTATTAATTACCACCGAACACAGCATTATGGTTCAGTTAACCATTAGTGCCTTAATGTGTATTCTTGGTTTTTATTTAAAAATCAGCGCTGTAGAATGGATGTTTCAAATTTTAGCAATTGGGTTGGTTTTAACTGCCGAAAGTTTGAATACTGCCATTGAGGCAATCTGCGATTACATTCAACCAAATTTCGACAAAAAGATAGGTTTTATTAAAGATATTGCAGCAGGTGCTGTAACATTTGCCGCATTAACGGCAGTTGTTATAGGCGCTATTATTTATTTACCAAAATTAATTTAGAAAAATGACTGCTAAAAAACAAAATACAAAACAGGCTAACAATAAGCAAATGCCACCTAAACCAAAGCAAACTGCTACAAACGGGGCGCGTATAAGCTTTATTTTTGGAACTTTATTTTTAATGTTTACGGTAATTTTATTGTGCAGTTTTGTTTCGTACTTTACAACAGGAAGTTATGATCAAAGTGTGGTTGCCGAATTAAATAACCGCGAAATTGAACCCGAAAATTGGGTTGGAAAATTAGGTGCATGGTTGGCGCATAAATTTATTTTTGAAGGATTTGGTATTGCATCTTTCTTGTTCATAAAAGTATTTGGCGAAATCGCGTTATGGTTCGGAATTCGTTTTAATGCAGCCAAATTACGCCGCATGATTTTTTGGGATTTGTTTGCTGTTATTGTATTATCAATTGCATTGGGTCATTTTGGAACAAACTATCCGTTTTTGGGTGGAACAGTCGGTTTTGAAATGAATGATTACCTTCAAGATTATATCGGTCAAATTGGTGCGATGCTTGTGGTTCTTTTCTTGATTATTTTCTATTTGATTTTCAGAATAAAGATGACTCCGAAATCATTTACAAATGTGCTTTCTAACACACATGCTAAAATCAAGGATAATATCGAAAAGGCAGAAGAAATCATTAAAACGCAGCCGGTTCAGCCTATAAATATCAATCAGCCTGTAAGAGAAGATGCAAAAATCATCGTTCCCCCTACTCCAATTAAAGAAGAAATTCCTGTTGCGAAAATCGATAATGAGGTTTCGATCGATCTAAATAAAACAGAAAGAAAACCAGAACCAATCAACGATTTTTCTATTACAGATACATCAGCAAACGCAGATCATCACGAAGAATTTATTATTGAAACCATTGAAGAAGAAGAACCACTTGCCGATGATGATTTAGCAAAAAAAATTGTTGAAGATTTTGGATTGTTCGATCCCACTTTGGAATTATCTAAATATCAGTTTCCAACAAGCGAGTTATTGTTTGAACACACAACCGGCGGAATTACCATTAATCAGGCAGAATTAGAAGAAAACAAAAACCGTATTGTTGATACGCTGAACAATTATAAAATCGGGATTGCACAGATTAAGGCAACGGTTGGTCCAACGGTAACTTTATACGAAATTGTACCCGATGCCGGAATTCGTATTTCTAAAATTAAGAGTTTAGAAGACGATATCGCACTGTCTTTATCTGCCTTAGGAATCCGTATTATTGCGCCAATTCCTGGAAAAGGAACTATTGGTATTGAAGTTCCAAATACTAAACCAACAACGGTATCAATGAAATCGTTGATTTTATCGCCGAAATTTCAAAACGCCGAAATGGAGCTTCCTGTAGCAATTGGTAAAACTATTTCAAACGAAACTTTTGTGTTCGATTTAGCCAAAATGCCCCATTTACTAATGGCTGGTGCTACCGGACAAGGAAAATCAGTTGGATTGAATGCCGTTTTAACATCGTTACTTTACAAGAAACATCCAGCCGAAGTAAAATTTGTTTTGGTAGATCCTAAAAAAGTAGAAGTAACCTTGTTCAATAAAATTGAGCGTCACTTTTTAGCCAAATTACCAGATACCGAAGACGCAATCATAACCGATAACACAAAGGTTATCAATACATTAAATTCATTGTGTATTGAAATGGACAACCGTTATTCTTTGTTGAAAGATGCTATGGTGCGTAACATTAAAGAATACAACGAAAAATTTAAACAACGAAAATTAAATCCTGAATTAGGTCACCGCTTTTTACCTTATATCGTTTTAGTTGTCGATGAGTTTGCCGATTTAATTATGACAGCCGGTAAAGAAGTAGAAACACCTATTGCCCGTTTGGCTCAGTTGGCGCGTGCAATTGGTATCCACTTAATTATTGCAACTCAACGTCCGTCGGTAAATGTAATTACGGGTATCATCAAAGCCAATTTCCCTGCAAGAATTGCTTTCCGAGTGAGTTCAAAAATCGATTCAAGAACTATTTTAGATGGTCCGGGTGCCGATCAGTTAATTGGTCGTGGAGATTTGCTTTTCACCCAAGGAAACGATACCGTTCGTGTACAATGTGGTTTTGTTGATACGCCCGAAGTTGAAAAAATTACGGAATTTATCGGAGCGCAAAAAGGTTATGGCGATGCGTATTTGTTGCCGGAATATGTAGGCGAAGAAAGTGGCACAAGTCTTGATATTGACATTGCAGACCGCGATGTTATGTTCCGTGAAGCTGCCGAAATTATTGTGACAGCCCAACAAGGATCGGCATCGTTGTTACAAAGAAAACTAAAATTAGGTTACAACCGTGCAGGTAGATTGATCGATCAGTTGGAAGCAGCCGGAATTGTTGGTCCTTTCGAAGGAAGCAAAGCACGATCTGTAAACATTACCGATTTGGTTTCTTTAGACGAATTTTTAAACAACGAAAAAGAAAGAATGTAATGAAAAAGATAGCAACTATTATTTCTGTTTTATTTATTGGTATATCAAGCTATGCACAAAATGCTGCTGCTGCCAAAAAATTGTTAGACGAAGTTTCGGCAAAAACAAAAACGTACAGCAATATGGTAATTGATTTCAGTTTTAACAACGGAAAACAAGAATCTAAAGGAAAAGCAACCATTCAGGGCGAAAAATATGTGGTAGATTTTATGGGGCTTACACAGATTTTTGACGGAGCTAAAATGTACATCATCAACCCGAACGATGAAGAAGTAACGGTTGCCAGCGCAAAATCTGCCGATTCACAAGCGGTTAGCATTGCAAGTTTGCTATCGTTTTATAAAAAAGGGTATACTTACACGTGGGATAAAAAACAAACCATTAACGGTAAATCTATCCAATTTATCAAACTTACACCTACCAACAGCAAAGATGTAAAAGAGGTTTATTTGGGTATAGATACAAAAACCAAAAATATTTACAATAGAACCGATGTTTACAAAGGCGGCAGTAAATCAATTATTACCATAAAATCTTTTAAAACAAATCAAACATTGTCAAAAAACCTTTTTACCTTTACAAAATCTAAATATCCAAATTATTACATCAACAATTTAGATTAAAGTAACGCGTGAAAATACTTGATCGATATATATTAATAAGTTTTGTAAAAACGTTTTTTTCGGTATTTGCAATCTTGTTTTTCATTTTTGTATTACAGGGAATTTGGGTCTTTATTGGTGATATCGCCGGTAAAGACCTTGATTTTATAACCATATTTAAGTTTTTATTTTTCTATTCACCAAAAATGATTCCAATGGTGCTGCCTTTGTCGGTACTTTTGGCATCGATTATGACCTTTGGTGATTTCTCTGAAAATTATGAATTCGCAGCCATGAAATCGTCTGGAATTTCACTGCAAAGAGCTATGCGTTCGTTAATTGTTTTCATTTTAATTCTATCGGGCGTTTCGTTTTGGTTTGTGAACAATGTGGCACCAAAATCAGAATTTAAGTTCGTAAACATGCGTCGTGATATTATTCATACCAAACCGGCAATGGCAATTTCAGCGGGTCAGTTTAACGATTTAGGAGCGATGAACATTAAGGTTGATGAAAAATACGGAGAGAAAGATGAAAAACTGCGCAACGTAACCATACACGTAATTAACCAGCAAAGCAGTTTGAACAAAACCGTGATTAAGGCGAAAACCGGAAAGATCGAAACCAACGAAAATAGTCCGATTTTAAAGTTGCATTTGTACGATGGAAATTATTATGAAGATGTAACATCGCGCCGCAGTTCTGACACCAAACCTTTTGTGAAATCGGAATTTGAACATTATATCATGAGTATCGATGTTTCGGAATTTGATAAATCTGACCAAGAAATTCAGGAAATATCAAACACGGCAACCATGATGAATATTTCGCAGCTAACCTACACCATTGATTCGCTAAACGTAAATTACACAAACGAAATTAAAACGCAGATTGATGCCGATAATAGTAACAATCGTTTGTTTTTATCGAATGCACAAAAAGACAACGATATTGTTTACAAAACCATTAGTTTAGATTCGTTACTTTCGATTAAAAGACGAACACAAAAAATAAGTTTATATGCCAATGCATCGGCTGTTGCAGAAAACATCCGATTCAACATTACCAACAATAAAAGTGCACTTTTAGAAAAAACCAAACACATTAACCGCCATTGGATTGCTTTTTACGAGAAATTCGTTATTGCCTTTTCATGCCTTTTAATGTTCTTTATTGGTGCTCCGCTTGGTGCAATTATTCGAAAAGGAGGTTTGGGCTTGCCAATGGTTTTTGCGGTTTTAATATTTATTTCGTACCACTTTATAAATACATTCGGTAAAAAACTCGCTCAAGAAAACGGAATTCCGCCCTTCTTCGGTGCTTGGCTATCTACGCTGATATTATTGCCAATGGCGATTACATTTACTTATAAAGCCACAAAAGACAGGGGAATTAACAGTATAGACAACCTGCTGTATCCTATCACCAATTATCTAAAGAAAAAATTTAAAAAGAAACAACAAAACAACACATAAAAATGTCTGATATAAAATTAAACACCATAGAAGAAGCTATCGAAGATATTCGTCAGGGGAAAATAATTATTGTAGTAGATGACGAAGATCGTGAAAACGAAGGCGATTTTATAGCTGCAGCAGAAAAAGTAACGCCAGAAATGATCAATTTCATGGCAACACATGGTCGCGGTTTAATTTGTGCACCTTTAACGCAAAAACGTTGTAAAGAATTAGATTTGCACCCAATGGTTATCAACAATACGGTTTTGCACCAAACGGCTTTTACGGTTTCGGTTGACTTAATCGGGCACGGATGTACTACTGGAATTTCAGCACACGACAGATCAAAGACTATTGAATTTTTAGTAAAAGACGATACAAAACCAGAAGATTTAGGTCGCCCGGGGCATATCTTTCCATTAATAGCAAAAGAAGGTGGCGTTTTAAGAAGAACAGGTCATACCGAAGCCGCTGTTGATTTAGCACGATTAGCAGGTTTTAAACCAGCCGGAATTTTGGTTGAAATTTTAAATGAAGACGGATCTATGGCCCGTTTGCCCCAATTGGTTGATGTTGCCAAGAAATTCGATATGAAACTGATTTCGATTGAAGATTTAGTTGCTTATAGAATGAAACACGACAGTTTAATTCAAAAGAAAGAAGATTTCGATTTACAAACAAAATACGGAACCTACCGTTTACGCGCTTATTTACAGGTAACAAACAAACAGGTTCATATTGCACTGACAAAAGGAGTATGGAACAATGGCGATGCTGTTTTAACCAGAATTAACTCATCACAAGTTAATAACGATATTTTAGGAAATCTTACCAATAATCAAGACGAAAAGTTGGATTTGATGTTCCAAGCAATTGACAAAGAAGGAAAAGGTGCCATTTTGTTTATTAACCAAGAATACAACACCCTTGATTTATTAAAACGTTTAGCCGAATTAAAAGAATTACAGGCTGAAACCGATGATATTGTAAAAGCTCCAAAAATTCAAATGGACAATAAAGATTTCGGAATTGGTGCACAAATTTTACACGACATCAATATTTCAAAAATAAAATTAATGAGTAATTCCGAGCACAGCAAACGCGTTGGTATGGTTGGTTACGGTTTAGAAATTGTTGATTATGTAAATTTTTAGAATTTTTTAAATTACTATTTGCAGATTAATAAAAACATATTATATTTGCACCACAATTAACGAAGGAAACAACGTTAAGGAGAAATGGCAGAGTGGTCGAATGCGGCAGTCTTGAAAACTGTTGACTGTAACAGGTCCGGGGGTTCGAATCCCTCTTTCTCCGCGAATTATTAAGCACATTATCCTATATTTTTGCTTAAAGGCCTATAAAACCTGCGATCCGAAAGATTTGCAGGTTTTTTTATTTGGTAAAAGAACCACTAAAATTTTTAAAAACGCTCATAATTCTGTGGCAAATTCGTGGCAATTTTTAAGTCAAAAAAAAATCGCCACGAATAAGTACTTAAAACACTGATTACCAACATGTAAAATACTTTAACGACTTGATTTTGAAATAATGTAGTTCGATATTTATCAACCATTAAATTTTCAAGTTATGTTAGAAGCAAGTTATGGAGTAAATTTCTTTTTAAAAAGACCGAGAAACCTATCAGATTTTAGATATGTATATATCCGAATAACAGTTGACGGTATACCTAAAGAAGTCTCTACTAAAAGAAAATGGTATGCTTCAAAATGGAATCAAAGAAGCGAGCGAGCGACAGGTTCAAAAGAAGATGCAAAGTCTATAAATTTCTTTTTGGATTCTATTTGTAGAAAAATTGAAGATCATCGAATCAAATTAATCAATCGAAATATTACCATTACTTCACAAAACCTCATTGACTTTATATTGGGAAATAGTGAGGGAAACACAAAAGTACTCGAAGAATTTCAGAAGCATAATGATGAAATCCTAGCACTTGTATCAAAAGGCGAATACAGTAAGGGAACACATGAACGTTATGTAACTGCCAGATCACATGTACAACAATTTATAAAATTGAAATATAAAGTTGATGATTTGGAGTTCAGGCAACTTAATTATGAGTTTGTTAAAGATTTTGACTTCTTTCTCAGAACTATTAGAAACTGCCAGAACAACAGCACGGTAAAGTACATAGCAAACTTTAAAAAGATTGTATATCGGGCTATCTCAAAAGATATTATAGCCTCTGATCCGTTCAAAGCTTTTAAAAACAAGAAAGTAAATGTCAAAAAAACTCCTTTAAGCTCTCGTGAACTATTTATTCTAGAAAATAAAGTATTTGAATCTGAACGGTTAAACGAAGTCCGAGACATCTTTGCATTCCAATGTTACACAGGATTATCCTACATAGATGTCAAGCAATTAAATTATGATGAAATAAAAACCGGAATAGATAACAAACAATGGATCATTTCTTCAAGACAGAAAACAGGATCTTCCACAACCATTCCCCTACTTTCAAAAGCTATCGAAATCCTGGAAAAATATAAACATCACAAACTGTGTATTAAAAGTAATGTTCTTTTACCAGTAAAGTCAAATCAAAAAATGAACGAGTACTTAAAGGAAATAGCAACTTTATGCAATATTAATGACAATCTGACCACGCATAAAGCCAGAAGAACCTTTGGTAGTACTGTAACACTGAACAACGGCGTTCCAATGCATTTGGTAAAAGAAATGTTGGGACACCAATCTATCAAACAAACAGAAGAGTACGCATTAACAGAGCAAGCAACAATTAGCAGAGAAATGGATATACTGGATAATAAAATTTCATCTGAATCAGAATTACATGATTCTGACCCAATAGCTATATTGAAAAAGATAGAAGATAATATAAACCAACTAAGAATAACCACAAAGAATAAAGAAAATTCAGTATTACTTTCCCAACTACAGAAATATCAAAAAGAAATCGATAGATTAAAAGAAAAAATATTTTAAGTATTAAATTATTCTAATTGTTTCTATTCTTAAAAATGTAATAATAAAAGTTGTCTCCCAATTCCATTTCAAATGATAATGTTAGGGAGACAACCAATCTCATTCATAGCAATTTTTTTGTGGTAACTGTACCTAATATTTATTGATGCACGCGGTTAAGAAATAAACACAATTAAAACTTTACGTTGTAATCATAACATGATTATTTATCAAAAAAATTTACATGTAAAGTACCTATATAGATTAACCTGATGGTTAAGGACGTTATTCTTCTGCAGCTTCAAAATTCACGTGTTCTTCAGCAATTTCGGTAAGCAGATAATCTGTTTCTTCTTCTTCGTCTAAAGTAGTTTCCAACAAATCGGCTACTTTTTCGTATCCTAAAGTAATTGCAATCTGTACTAAACCGCCATAAGTTGCAATTTCGTAATGCTCTACTTTTTGAGCTCCGATTATAATGGCAACATCACGCGTCATAGAACCGTCTTTCGTGCTTTTAACCATTTCGTCAACTTCTTTCAAAATTCCGTCAATAGCATCGCACTTTTTCTTTCTAGCTTCTTCGCCTAAATGTTTGAAAACTTTTTCTAAACGCAGAATCTGCTTTTTAGTAACTAGTTCGTGATCCTCGATAGCTTCCTGCAATTCTTCGGATGTGGCTTTGTGCTTAATTTTCGCAAGCGATTCTTCTATTTTTGCCTCGGCATAATAAATATCCTGCATGGAATCTAAAAAGAACTTTTGTAATTCTGAATTATTGTTTTTGTTTTCGATTCGTTGTTTTTTTAATTCACTTTGATTTCTGTTTTTTTGGTCAGAATCACCGGTATCGGCAGAAGATTTCTGTTTTTGACCT
>CAMLFV010000056.1 GCA_946479395.1 uncultured Flavobacterium sp.
GTTGCGTGCATTTTGATGTTTAGAGATCAATTTGTATAAAATTGGCTGTGTAAAACGAGGTTCATCACCTTCGTTATGTCCATATTTACGGTATCCAACCAAATCAACAAAAACATCTTCCTTAAATTCCATACGGTACGCCAAAGCAAACAACATGGCTTTAACCGCTGCTTCGGTATCATCTGCATTTACGTGTACAACCGGTGCTGCAACAACTTTAGCAATATCGGTAGAATAAACGCCCGAACGTGCATCTTTATAGCTTGTTGTAAAACCAACCTGATTGTTTAAAACTACGTGAATGGTTCCAGCTGTTTGGTAAGCGCGTAATTTGCTCATTTGAACAATTTCGTACACAATACCTTGCCCTGCTACTGCAGCATCACCGTGTAAAGCAACTGGTAAAACTTTAGAAAAATCGTCTGCGTATAATTTATCTTGTTTTGCACGTACAACACCTTCAATAACTGCTCCAACAGTTTCTAAATGCGAAGGGTTTGGTGCTAAATTTAAAGTAATTTTATTTCCTGAACGTGTTTCGCGTTCCGATGTGTATCCTAAATGGTATTTTACATCGCCATCAAACGTATCGGCAACGTCGGCATAATCTTTCCCGTCGAATTCCGTAAAAATTTTCTTGGCAGGTTTTTGCATTACGTTTGCTAGAATATTCAAGCGTCCGCGGTGCGCCATTCCAATTACAACATCTTCTACACCGGCAGTTCCGGCAGCATCAATCATTGCATCTAATGCAGGAATGGTAGCTTCTAATCCTTCTAACGAAAAACGTTTCTGACCAACATATTTTGTATGGAAGAAATTCTCGAAAGCCGCAGCCTGAACCAGTTTTTCTAATATATGTTTTTGCTGGTCTGTAGTTAAATCTGAAACTTTAGATTCTACATATTTAGATATCCACTGAATTTTTTCTTCGCTTGGGATATACATATATTCAATACCCAAAGTAGTACAATAGGTATTTTCTAAATGAGCTATAATTTGCTGTAAGGTACTTTTTGGTAAGTGAATGCTTTGTGCAGCATCAAAAGTAACGTTTAAATCGGCCTGTGTAAGACCAAATTTTTCGATAGAAAAATCGGGAGCTTCACCCGTTTTTTCAATTAAAGGATTTGTTTTTGTAAGTAAGTGACCGTGTGTTCTGTAAGCATCGATCAACTTTAAAACCGCAAATTCTTTTTTAACCGAATCAGCTATAACTGCCGATTCGCCAGAACTTTGGTATGCATTTGATAATTGTTCTACCGGGCTGCCATTGTACTCATTTGCAAAATCGAACCCCTGAAAAAAACTTCTCCAGCTTGGTTCTACACTATCAGGACTTGTTAGGTACTGATCGTATAAATCGGCAAAAAATGAGGTATGTGCAGCGTTTAAAAAGGAAAACCTATCCATAATATTTGTCTTAATGACTATTTTTTCGTTAAAAAATTTTCACAAAAATACAATAGTTTCAATTAATAATACAACATTTTAAATAGTTTTATAATTTAATTTTTTCTTGAAAACCTAATTTCACTTTAAGCAGCTACTTGCTTATAATTCAGTTTTTAACAATATCATTTATAAACATGTTTTTTTTACCTATTTTATTGCTTATTCGTAATTTTTATGGTTATTTTTTTTACTATTCTAAAAGTTGTTTTTTTAAACAATTTCTTGATTTTTTTGTTGTTAAGATACATTTAACTGTTTAATTAATATCTTAGCAAAAAATTGATTCTCTTATGAAAAAAACATTTTACGCACTAACAACTTGCTTTTTATTAGGATTTAATTCGTTCGCACAAGAAAACCAAGATACCTACCAACCACGTACCAATACTTTTTTTAGTGATATACAGTTTGGTGGTGCTTTAGGTGTTAGTTTTGGCGATGGTTTTACAAACATTGCTGTTGCCCCTACTGCTTTAAAACCTATTACCGAACAATTTTCGGCAGGTTTGGGCTTACAGTTTAATTATTTAAAATCGAAAGGTTTTTACGAAAGTACTTCGTATGGTGTTAATGTTTTAGGAATTTACAGTCCGGCTGAAATGATTCAACTTTCAGCAGAATTAGAGCAATTACGTGTAAATAATACGTGGTTTGACAATAACATAAACAATTTAAATGGTGATTTTAAAAGTAACTTTTGGAACACTGCTTTGTTTTTAGGAGCTGGTTATACCGAAGGTAATGTAACAATTGGTGTACGTTATAATATTTTGTATAAAGAAAATGATTTGGTTTACAACCAAGCGTGGATGCCTTTTATCCGCGTTTTCTTTTAGAATGATATTTATTGATATAAAAAATCCGAAACTTTGTTTCGGATTTTTCATTTATACAGTTCTGCTCATTAATGATAAAGCAAATTCTTTTAGTTCTTCTTTAAAATGATAAGGAATTTCTAAGGTTTCTAATTGTAATAACGCTTTCTGTGTGTATTCTTCAATTAAAACTTGCGTATCGTTTGTAGCATTTGTTTTTTCGAATAACGATTTAACTGCTTCAATTTTTTCTTGCCCACCTTCTTTCGATGAAAACCAGTTTAACAATTCGGTTTTATCAGCAGGCGAAGCATTTTCTAAAGATCTTAAATACAAATAGGTTTTTTTATTCTCTAAAATATCACCGCCAATTTGTTTTCCAAAAGTTGCCGTTTCGCCAAAAGCATCTAAATAATCATCTTGCAACTGAAAGGCAATCCCTAAATCTCGACCAAAATTATAAATCGCAACCTTATTATTTTCGGTAGTTTTTGCAACAATAGCTCCCATTTCTAAAGCAGCACCAACTAAAACCGCCGTTTTATATTCGATCATTTTAATATATTCCGGAATACTAACATTGTTGCGGGTTTCAAAATTAATATCCAATTGTTGTCCTTCGCAAACTTCCAACGCTGTTTTACTGAACAACTTTGCAAGATCCTTAAAAATCGCCGGCTCGTAATTCTCGAAATACTGGTAAGCCAAGATCAACATGGCATCGCCCGATAAAATTCCGGTATTTACATTCCACTTCTCATGAACGGTTTTATTACCTCTTCGTAAAGGCGCTTCGTCCATAATATCATCATGAATCAACGAAAAATTATGAAACAATTCAATAGCAACTGCCGCATGAATGGCATCGTTGAATTTCGCACCAAAAACTTCGGCTGCAAAAAGCGTAAGCAGCGGACGCAAACGTTTACCACCCAAATTGGCAATATAACCTATTGGTTCGTAAAGTTCCTTGGGTTCTTTCGTAAAATTAATTTGATTTATATAATCGGCGACAGCGCTTTTGTATTCAATGAAATTATTCATAAAAGGTATAAACTTCGTTTCAAGAATACAAATGTAAGCTAATTAATCATGTAAATAAAATTTTTAAAAAAACTTTGGAAACTTTTTTGGTATTAAAAGTTTCCTGCGTACATTTGCCGAAACTTTTTGACTGAATGAAAGAGACTGTATTAAAAAAATCTTTAGAATTATTCATTAAAAACGGCTTTAAAGCTGTTACTATGGATGATATTGCTAAAGAACTGGGAATATCAAAAAAAACGATTTATCAGCATTTTTCGGCTAAAGACGAATTAGTAAAAGCAACCGTTGATTATGTTTTTAAATCTGCAACCGATAAAATGGAAAGTATTGCCGGCAGTTGTGAAACTCCAATTCATGAGCATTTTGAAATGAAAAGTTGTTTAGGCGATTTGTTCGGACAGAATATTCAGGCTAGTACAATTTATCAGTTTAACAAATATTACCCGAAACTTGCTGAGCGTATCCAGCAAAAAAAACATGAAAATTACGATTTTACAATTCTTCGAAACTTAAGAGATGGTGTAGAACAAGGTTATTACCGAAGTGATATTGATATTGATTTTGTAGGAAAAATCTTTTTTGCAAGTACAACTGCTTTTTTTAACGATGAAATTTTTATCAACCTGCAAAGCACCCAATCATTAGAAGAATTAAACTACAAATTATTGGAATACCATTTAAGAGGAATAGTTACCCCGAAAGGTTTAGAAATATTAGAACAATTATTACAAAAATCATAAATAGCAATGAAATATAGAATTTCAATTTTATTAGCGTTTTTAGGATTCTTTGCCCAGGCACAAGAACGGTTAACGCTTAAAGATGCGGTTAATTACGCTTTGCAAAATAAAGCCGAAGCTGTAAAAGCCCGCTTAGATGTTACAAACAGCGAATATAAGATAGACGAGGTACGTGCTAATGCTTTACCGCAAATTAGTGCTAACGGAGGTTTAACGTACAATGCGATTATACAAAAAAGTGCTGTAGATGCTAGTGTTTTTGGACAAGGAACAGGTATTATGATGATTCCTTTTGGCTTACCGTGGCAAACTAATGCGTCTGTTTCTTTAAACCAGCAAATATTTAATCAGGCTGTATTTACAGGTTTAAAAGCGGCAAAAAGTACTCGTGAGTTCTACAAAATAAACGCACAGCTTACAGAAGAACAGGTTATCGAGAAAGTTGCGAACAGCTATTACGAAGCTTACAAAACAGAATCACAATTAACAACCATTGACAAAACTATTGAAAATACAAGCCGCGTTCGTGAGGTGATTAAAAGTTTATTCGACAATGGTTTGGCAAAAAAAATCGATTTAGACCGTATTGACGTGAACCTGAACAATTTAAAAAGTAGTCGCCAACAATTGGTAAATGCTCTACAACTACAAGAAAATGCTTTAAAGTATTTAATAGGTATGGATATGAATCAGGATATAGAACTACCTGAAAATACCTTTGAAATTACAAAGCATGCGTTGGTTGATGAATCTACTAATATTGAAAACAGAACAGAAATTTTATTGTTGGAAAAACAAGGCGAATTATTAGCATTAAACAAAAAAGCCATTAACGCAGAAGGTTATCCAAGCTTAAGTTTTACTGCAAATTACGGTTATTTAGGATTTGGAGAGAAATTACCTTGGTTTCAAACACTTCCCGACGCTGCATGGTCTAACTTTTCAGCTATAGGTTTAAATTTAAACATACCTATTTTCAATGGTGGATCTGTTAAAGCAAAAGTTAAACAAGCACAGATTGATATTGAAAAATTAGAAGCAGACAAACGCGATACTCGTTTAGGATTAGATTTAGAACTTAAAAATGCCGTAACACAGTTAAACAACTCTTTAATTACATTAAATATTCAAAAAGAAAATGTGAATTTGGCAAAAGAAGTATTAACCGATATAGAAAATAATTACAAATTTGGTTTGGCAACCTTAACCGATTTGTTAGATGCAGAAACACAATATGCCGATGCACAAAACAATCACACAACTGCTTTACTAGATTATAAAGTAGCCGAAATACAGCTTATCAAAGCTAAAGGAGAATTAAAATCATTAACAGAAGAATAAAACTAATTGCATTTAAACATGAAAAAAGTTATCATAACAGGAATAGTAATAATTGTAGCTTTAGCAGGAATTATGTACGTTTTAAATAAAAATAAAGCAACAAGCGAAGCACAAACAGCTGTTGTTGCTCAGAAGAATAATGCTGTAACTGTACGTGTAGAAACTGCCGATTTCAAAGAAGTTAACGGTGAATACATTGCAAACGGTATTTTTGCACCAAGACAAGAAGTAAAAATTTCTGCCGAAACTCCTGGAATTGTTTCAAGAGTAATGGTTAAAGAAGGATCTTACGTTAGTGCAGGTCAAACGTTGGCAGTTATTAAAGCAGACAAGCAAAATGTAGGTGTTAGCAATGCACAAGCGGTTTACAGTAATGCTAAGGCTGAACTTGCCCGTTACGAAAGTGCTTTTGCAACAGGTGGTGTAACCAAACAACAATTAGATCAAGCCAAATTAAAATTAGCTACTGCTAAAAATGATTTACAAAGCGCACAAATTACTGCGGGTGATGTAAACATAAAAGCATCGTTCTCTGGTATCATTAACAAAAAAAGTGTTGAACCAGGTGCTTATGCAAATCCAGGAACTGAATTGTTTGAAATCGTAAATGTATCAAGCTTAAAATTAAAGGTAAATGTTGATGAGAAAAACGTTGGTTCTTTAAAAATAGGTCAATCAATTAAAGTACAATCGCCAGTTGTTGCCAATAAAGAATTTACAGGTAAAGTATCGTTCATTGCACCAAAAGCTGACGAAAGTTTAAATTTCCCGGTAGAATTAGAAATTCAAAATAACTCTGCTAACGATTTAAAAGCGGGTATGTACGGTAACGCTTACTTTGGTAATAGTCAAATGGCAAATGTTTTAACCGTTCCGCGTACTGCCTTTGTTGGTAGTGTTAGTTCTGGACAAGTATATATCTACAAAGATGGCAAAGCTGTTTTAACAAAAGTAGTATCTGGTAGAACTTTTGGTGATGCCATTGAAGTAATTTCGGGAATTGAAAAAGGAGCACAAGTAATTACTTCAGGACAAATAAACTTAACAAACGGCACAGCTGTTGAAATTATTAAATAATTAAGGATCCCTATCAATGAAAATATCTGAAATATCAATAAAAAGACCCAGTATTATCATCGTACTTTTCTCGATGTTACTATTAGGGGGGCTTGCATCATACCTTAGTATGGGATACGAATTAATCCCAAAGTTTGATGTAAACGTAATTAACGTACAAACCGTTTATCCGGGTGCAGCACCTTCAGAGGTGGAAACTTCGGTTACCAAAGTAATTGAAGATGCCGTTTCATCATTAGAAAACGTTAAAAAGATCGAATCAAAATCTATGGAAAGTGTATCGGTAGTTATGATTACGCTTAACACAGGTGCCGATGTAAACTTTTTACTTACCGATGCCCAACGTAAAATTAATGCCGTTATAAACGATTTACCTGAAGATGCCGAAACACCTTCGTTAAACAAATTCTCGTTAGACGATGTACCAATTATCAACCTTTCGGTAACATCAACCCTAACAGAAAAAGAGTTGTATGATTTATTAGATCAAAAAATACAACCTGTTTTCGCACGTACAAACGGTGTTGCAAAAGTAGATTTAGTTGGTGGTGAAGAACGTGAAATTAAAGTAAGCGTTAAACCTGAAAAGTTAGCTGGTTACGGCTTAACAATTAGTCAGGTGCAGCAAATTTTGGCACAGTCTAATATGGATTTCCCAACGGGAAACATTAAAACACAAAGCAACCAAACAACCATTCGTTTATCTGGTAAGTTTACGTCGTTAGATCAAATGCGTAACCTGCCAATTACCACACCAAGCGGTACAATGATTCGTTTAAGCGATATTGCCGAGGTTCAAGATGGTATTAAAGATATCGAAAAAATTGCGCGTATCGGTCAAAAAAATACCATCTTAATGCAGGTGTACAAACAGTCTGATGCCAACGCGGTAGAAGTTTCTGAGTTGGTTAAAAAAACAATTGAAACCGTTGAAAAAGATTACAAGCAGCAAAATGTAAAAGTTTCTATAGCATCAGACTCTACAGACTATACAATTAATGCGGCAAACCACGTAATGGTAGATTTAGCTATTGCGGTAGCCTTGGTAGCATTTATCATGTTGTTCTTTTTACACAGTTTACGCGATGCCTTTATTGCAACATTAGCAATTCCGCTATCGTTAGTTGCAACTTTTATCGGGTTAAATTTAATGGGTTATACATTAAACTTAATGTCGTTATTAGGTTTATCACTTGTAGTAGGTATTCTGGTGGATGATGCCATTGTGGTTATCGAAAACATTCACCGCCACATGGAAATGGGTAAAAACAAAGTACGTGCCGCTTATGATGGTGCTAAAGAAATTGGTTTTACCGTAACAGCTATTACTTTGGTAATTGTGGTGGTATTCTTACCAATTGCCATGTCAACCGGTTTGGTATCCGATATCTTACGTCAATTCTGTGTTACTGTTGTAATCTCTACATTACTATCTTTGTTAGTATCGTTTACATTGGTACCTTGGTTGTACTCGCGCATGGGTAAATTATCGCACATTAGTAAACATTCGTTCTTTGGAAAAATTTTATATGGTTTCGAAGCAGGTTTATCTAAACTAACCAACGGAATTTCAGGTATCTTAGAATGGTCGTTAAAAAACCGTAAAAACAAAATTATTACCTTATTACTTACTTTATTATTATTCTTTTCATCATTAGGATTAGTTTTTGGTGGATTTATTGGTGGAGATTTCTTCCCAAGTAGTGATAAAGAAGAATTTTTATTACAGTTTGAATTACCGAAAGATGCATCTATTGAGCAAACCAATTTATTAACGCAAAAAGCAGAAGCATATCTTTCTAAAAAACCTGAAATTGAAAAAATGATTACTACCGTGGGGCAAGCTTCTGATGGTATGATGACAACTTCGGGTACAAAATACAAATCAGAAATTCAAATCTTTTTAAAAGACGGTAACAGCAGAATAGAACCTACAAAAGTATATTCTGCAAAGCTTAAACGCGAAATGGAACGTGAATTGGTTGGTGTAAAAGTAAAAACGGTTGAAGTAGGTATTATGGGGGCAGAACAAGCTCCGCTTATGTTAACCGTAATTGCATCAAGCCAAGAAGATGCATTGGAATATGCTAAAAAAGCTGCCGATTTATTGGTAAAAATTCCTGGATCGCGTGAAGTTCGTTTAACATCAGACGATGGAAACCCTGAGGTTGTTGTTAAATTAGATCGTGATAAAATGAATGCTTTAGGCTTAAATGTTGCAACAGTTGGTATGACTATGCAAACAGCTTTTGCTGGAAACGATGATACCAAATACCGTGCTGGTGATACAGAATACGATATTAGTATCCGTTACGATGAAAGCGGTCGTGGTACCATTGAAGATGTTAGATCATTAAAATTCATCAACAATGATGGGCAATCTATTATGTTAGAACAATTTGCCGATATTACTTACGGTTCTGGTCCTACGTTATTAGAACGTCGCGATAAATCGCCAGCAGTTTCTGTACAAGCACAGGTTGTAGGTAAATCGGAAGGTACAATTGCAACTGAATGGGAAGCAGAATTTTCTAAATTAGAACTTAAACCCGGGGTATCATTCAAATGGGGTGGTAACAAAGAAAACCAAGATGAAGGTTTTGGTACTTTAGGTATTGCCTTATTAGCCGCTATTTTATTAGTATATGCTGTAATGGTTATTTTATACGATAGTTTCTCTAAACCGTTCATCATCTTGTTCTCTATTCCGTTATCGTTCATTGGGGCATTATTGTTCTTAGCATTAACCAACCAATCATTAAACATTTTTACCATTTTGGGTATTATCATGTTGATTGGTCTGGTAGCCAAAAACGCCATCATGCTTGTTGATTTTGCTAACCATAAAAAAGAACTGGGTTACAGCACGTACGATTCTTTGGTGGCAGCCAACCATGCACGTTTCCGTCCTATTTTAATGACAACAATTGCAATGGTTATTGGTATGTTACCTATTGCAATGGCAACAGGAGATGGTGCAGATATGAACCGTGGTTTAGCAATTGTAATTATTGGTGGTTTATTGTCATCGTTATTCTTAACCTTAATTATTGTACCTGTTATTTATTCTATTTTCGATGGAATTGGTCGCAGATTCAGAAAAGGTAAAAAAGCCGATTATGCAGAATTAATGGTTGCCGATTACGAAGAAAACGAGAATTTCGTTGACGAATTCGGTGAAAAACAAAACTAATTTTTTCTCTATATTTTCAAGAAACGACCTTCGGGTCGTTTTTTATTTACCATATATTTAACAGCCCTTTTAAATTTCATTTTCTAACTTTAGAATTATTAATTTTAAATCTTATTGCTATGAACAAGTTAGAATTAGAAGGAAAATGGAACAAAATCAAAGGTGCTGTTAAACAAAAATACGGCGAATGGTTTGATGATGACAAGGCTTTTGCCGAAGGTAAATTTGATGAATACGTTGGTAAAATTCAAGAAAAGACAGGCAGAACAAAAGAAGACATTGAGCAAGAAATTAGAGATTGGCAAGACGAAGACAATCACCTTTAACGGTTCATTAAATACTTAATTTTAAAAGAGATAACAAATTGTTATCTCTTTTAGTTTTTCAAATCTTTTTTTTGCTACTTTTAGTAAACAATCCATTAATAAAAAAAGACTATGAACGAGTACACATTGGCAGCTTTTGTTGAAAAAACACGCCAAAACGAAAGAGAACACGATTATTTTGAGTTAGAAAAACCTCAAATGTTAGAAATCAATTTAAACAATCAGTTAGTTTGGACGAAGAATGGAAGTATGGTTGGATACGTTGGAAACATTAAGTTTGAACGCGAAGGAATGCTTTCTGGCGGTTTAGGAAATCTTTTAAAGAAAACACTTACAGGCGAAGGTGCAAAACTAATGAAAGCCAGCGGAACCGGGCGTTTGTATGTTGCCGATTCTGGTAAAAAAGTACAAATTTTAAAACTTGAAGGCGAATCGATCTGTGTAAACGGAAATGATATTTTAGCACACGATCAAACCATTAAGAACGAAATCACGGTGCTTAAAAGTATTGCCGGCATGATGTCTGGCGGATTGTTCCAAGTTCGTTTAACAGGTAATGGTCACGTAGCAATTTCAACACACGGCGATCCGTTAACGTTATTGGTAAAGCCAGGTGAACCTGTATTTACTGATCCAAACGCTACGGTAGCTTGGTCAGGAAATCTAAAACCAGAATTAAAAACAAACGTTTCGTTTAAAAGTTTATTAGGACGCGGCAGCGCTGAAGAATTCCAAATGATGTTTCAAGGTGAAGGCTGGGTTTCAATTCAACCTTACGAAGAAGTATATTTCCAACAGAAATAAAACAAAAAACCAGCTTTTCAGCTGGTTTTCACTATAAAATATTATCCTAAAAACGGATATCTGTAATCTGTATCTGGTACAAATGTTTCTTTAATAGTACGTGGCGAAACCCAACGCAATAAGTTAATCATAGAACCTGCTTTATCGTTCGTTCCCGATCCTCTTGCGCCACCAAATGGTTGCTGACCTACTACTGCTCCTGTTGGTTTATCGTTAATGTAGAAGTTACCCGCTGCATTTTCTAATGCTTTGGTAGCTGTTTCAATTGCATAACGGCATCCAGAGAAAATGGCTCCTGTTAATGCGTATTCAGATGTACTGTCAACCAATTTCAAGCTATCTTCCCATTTATCGTCTTCATAAACATAAACCGTTAAAACCGGACCAAACAATTCGCGCTCCATGGTATCGTACTTTGGATTTGTTGTTACAATAACCGTAGGCTCTATAAACCAACCTTTAGATTTATCGTAACCGCCACCCACAACAATTTCTGCTTCGGTTGATGCTTTTGCGTCATCGATTGCTTTTGCTAATTTATCGAAAGATCCTTCTGAAATTACTGCTGATACAAAGTTACTCATATCTTCGGTAGATCCCATTTTGAAAGATTTTACATCTTCAATCACAAAGTTTTTAATTTCTTCCCATAAAGATGCAGGAATATAAGCGCGAGAAGCTGCCGAACATTTTTGTCCTTGGTATTCAAAAGCACCGCGAGATAAAGCTGTTGCTACTTCTTTTGCATTTGATGATGGATGAGCACAAACGAAATCTATTCCGCCAGTTTCACCAACAATACGTGGATATGTTTTGTATTTGTGGATGTTATTTCCAATAGTTTTCCAGAAATCGTTAAATACGTCTGTTGATCCTGTAAAGTGGATTCCTGCAAAATCAGCCGACTCTAAAATAGTATTGGTAATCATAGAAGAATCGCCATAAATCACATTGATAACTCCGTCTGGCAATCCTGCTTTTTTGAAAATTTCAACAATTACATTTGCAGAATAAATTTGTGTTGCAGCCGGTTTCCAAACCACAACATTCCCCATCATTGCTACACAAGACGGTAAGTTACCTGCAATTGCTGTAAAGTTAAACGGTGTAATTGCATACACAAAACCTTCTAACGGGCGTTGCTCTACTCTGTTCCAAATTCCTTTAGCAGAAATAGGCTGTTGTTTGTATATTTCGGTCATATACTGCACGTTGAAACGTAAGAAATCGATCAACTCACAAGCCGAATCAATCTCTGCCTGATGAACCGTTTTTCCTTGCGCAATCATTGTTGCAGCATTTAATTTTGCACGGTAAGGACCAGCGATTAATTCTGCAGCTTTTAAAAAGATCGATGCACGGTGTTCCCATGCCATTTGCGACCATTTTACGCGCGCTTCTAAAGCTGCATTGATTGCATCTTGAATTAAATCTTGTGTTGCTGTATGGTATGTTCCTAAATGATGTTGATGATCAAACGGAGGAAAAAGATTTTTTGTAGATCCCGTTCTTACTTCTTTCCCACCAATATATAACGGAATATCAACCGTTGATTGATACATTTCTTTAAATGCTTTTTGCACTTGTTCACGCTCTGGACTTCCCGGAGCATACGTTTTAACCGGCTCGTTTACAGCCACTGGAACGTTAAAAAATCCTGTTGACATTTGTTTTTACTATTTTAGTTGAATATATACGGAACACTCATATTAAACAATGGTATTCTTACATGAAATATTTGCGATGTGCTAAAGTTAACAAAGGTAAAATAGCCTTGCATACTGCCTATAAAACCTAAAATATAAGATCCTGATGTGTATTGAAAGGTTTCGTTTGGATTTACAATTGGTTTTTGACCAATTACCCCGTCGCCTTCTACAACTTCATCGTTATTAAACGAGTCTTTAATAAGCCAATATCTGCGTAAAAGCTGCACTACATCATTCCCTTGGTTTTCTATACTAATTTCGTAGTTAAAAAAGTTCACAAGATTATTTAAATGCAAACTTTGTTTTACATACTGCACTTTTACAATAATTTTTATTCCTCTTGTGATTTTTGAAACCATATTTTAGAATTTATTCAAAATTACAAATAAATTTTTAATTGGTAATCAATTTGCTATCTGCTTTACCAAGCCCAATTATTCTTTCGTATCGATCGGAATCGTTCTTATAATAAACCAAAGCATTGTATTGGTTTTCGGTTTCAAAGTAATTCCCATCGGGATTTAACTCTTCTAAAACTTTGCCGTTGGTGTTTGCTATTACGTATTTGTAGTTAGTAAATCCTTGTTTTAAAAGCAATGCGGTGGTGTAGGTTTGTGTTGCTTCGTTAAACTTTAATTCGTAATCGCTATTTAATTGGTAATTATTAAACATGCCCACTATATATAACTTTTGCGATGATGGCAATTTATCTAAATGATAATTAAAGTAAACCCAAGCATAATCGGCTTCTGTATTGTGATTTTCGCGTAGAGCATTTCTTGGTTTAAATCCGCCGTTTATATCCTGATAAAAAGTATAAAAATTGCTTTCTTTCAAAGGATATCTCTCTCTTAAAGTAATTTCGAACAAATCTTGACGTGTTATTTTTTCAACCGTATTTGTTACCATTTTAATATCACTGTTATCAAAAAAAAGATATTCATTACCCGCCCAAAAATTTGTTTCTTGATCGTACTGATATTGAAACTGATTTCCAATCACATATTGCGGACTTAAACCCGTTAGCGCATTGTACCATTGTCCGTTTTGCAACAACACTACATTTACATTTCGCTTTGGATTTTGCAACACAGCAGTTCCAAAATCAATTGTCATATAAACATTTTGCTTTGTAGCTGCTACCTTTAAATCTCGAGTTTTTTTAATTTCCATAGAAACCGTAACCAAATCTTCGTACAAAACAAATCGGCGTTCTATCACTTTTTCGTTCACGTTATTATAAATTTCAATCTTATAGTTTCCTGAAATCAAAAACCTGGTATCGCGGTTTGGTAACGAAAGTTTATAATGAACAAAAGCTTGTAAGGTATTAAATGATGTCTCAAAAGTGGTAATACGTAAATTCTGCATTCCGCTTAAATATTCGGTAACTTTTAAATCAGATTGTTTCCAATCACGCGTACAATGCACAATTTTGTAGTAATAATCGGTTTCGCTTCCCATTAAATCATCAAACGAAAATCGAAAATTTTCATTCAATCTAAAAATCGGAATAAGCGATTCATTTCCTTGATTGAAAGAAACCGATTTGATATAATAAGGATCACCAGCAGAAAACGCAGGAATTACGGACAGAAATAATAAAATGAGAAGTAGATTTTTTTTCATAGTTGATAACATTCTGATTCTTGTAAAGATACTAATCATTTGTAAAACGTTGTATTTTAAAAGTTTTTTTTCGATTTTTAAAAAACACTCGAAATAATTGTTTTATTTTGCATTTAAATTTAAATAAAATATTTATTATGAAAAAAATCGTTTTATCATTAGCAGTTATTGGTGGATTAGTTTTCACTTCTTGTAAAAAAGAT
>CAMLFV010000057.1 GCA_946479395.1 uncultured Flavobacterium sp.
GAAATTAAAATTGAATAGAATAGTTCCATCTTACTTATTAAAAACAACAAATTTTATTACAAACTGGCTTTTCGGCGTAACCACTTCAACAGAAAAGTTGTTATTGAAAAACATCATAAAAGATACCGATTCGAATTTTTTAAAATGGGCAATCAATCAAATTGTTAACTGGAAAAATTTATCTGTACCACAGAATTGTATTCACATTCATGGTACAAACGATCATATTCTTCCCATGAAACACTTAAAAGTAAATTACCAAATTAAAAACGGCAGCCATTTTATGACGGTTAATAAGGCAAAAGAGATTGAGCGTATTATTAAAAAGCTATGTTCTTAATGATTTATTCATTTTCGTGTTTGTTAAAAACCAAAAATCTATAACCTTTAAACTGTATCTTTGTTATTTCAAAGGAAAATATGAGCTTGTTTAAAAAGGATCCGTTCGGACATATAATATTTATCAAAAAGTGGTTAATCAGAATCTTTGGTGTTCTTACGCATAAGCGCTACCGTGGCTTTAACCAGTTGGTAATTGATGGATCTGAAATCATAAAAAATCTTCCCGAAAACAACGTACTTTTTATATCGAACCACCAAACCTATTTTGCCGATGTGGTTGCAATGTTCCATGTTTTTAATGCCAGTTTAAAAGGTAGGGTAGATAATATTAAGAACGTATTTTATATATGGAATCCTAAATTGAACTTGTATTACGTTAGTGCGAAAGAAACAATGGAATCGGGCATTTTACCAAGAATCATGGGTTATACCGGAGCTATTACTGTTGAAAGAACCTGGCGAGCGAAAGGAAAAGATGTTGAAGAAAAGAAAGCGGTAAACCCAAACGATACCGAAAATATTAAAAAAGCCTTGCAAGATGGTTGGGTAATTACGTTTCCTCAGGGAACTACCAAATCGTTTAAACCGGTGCGTAAAGGAACGGCTCATATCATTAAAGAACATAAACCTATTGTGGTGCCTATTGTTATTGATGGATTTAGACGTTCGTTTGATAAAAAGGGCTTATGGCTAAAAAAGAAAGGTATCCTACAAACTTTTACCATTAAAGAACCTTTACAGATCGATTATGAAAACGAAACTATAGAAGAAATTGTAGAAAAAATTGAGTATGCTATTGAGCAACATCCATCGTTTTTAAAAGTGATTCCAACCGAAGTGATTGAAAGCGATAAAAAACTAAATAAAGAACGTCGTTTTCCGTTTGATTATTAATTGAATCAAGTTCAAATATTAACACACCGTCACTTCGTGTGAGTCTTATAAAATAAATGCAGTGAAATCGTATCGAGAAGTTTAGTTTTCTAGATAACTATATCTGTATATCTTTAGGAAATAAATGCTAAATGTTTACCATCTGTAGCCATTAATATGTTATTGTTTTTACGAATAATGTACATTTTTACAATATAACTGTTGGTTAACTAATAATTGTGTAAAAACACCCTACCGAAAATTTATCTAAAATAGCAACTAGGAGGATACTCCATAGATAAAGCATAGCAAAGGCATAGATAGTGCATGAAACACATTTTCGGAAAAAATGTACGTAAATAAAAAATTCGACTATCTCTTTGTGAAATTGCCGAATTTTTTACTATTTATGGTGTGTTTGATTAATTGAACAATTCTTATTTTTTTAACAATTGTTCTAAGTACATAGTTTTCTCTTTTTCAGCCCGTAAAAGGCGCTCGTATAATTTCTTGTTTTCATCATACGCTTCTACCAGTTTATCTAAAGGATTGAAGGTTGGCATCACATTTATAGCATTCAATGTTGATGAATCGTTACTATTAAATGTATTGTTTGTTATAATATTTAACATCTTTTCATAAGAATATTCTTTGATGGCGCTTGCTGGTACTTCCAATGCTTTGGCAATTTCGTTTAACTTGGTATCGTCTAATTCTTCTGTATTTCTATTACCGACATTTTCTGTTGGCTGATACCCAGAATTTCGGCAAGGGTTTCCTGTTTCATTCCTTTCATTTCGCGTATGCGGCTGATGTTGCGTCCTAAATGCTTTTTGCTTGTAGTCTCCATAAGGCCTCCTTTTTTTGATAAATTCAAATATACTCATTTTTCTGATAATAAAAAACTATGCTGCAGTCAGCATGGCTATATTATACCCACTGTTGCACAGATTTTTATTCATTATTCTAAGCAAATCATAAAAATTATGCAACTTATTGAGTGCGAAGCATTTAAAATTTGTGAAAATTTAATTAGCAGTAGTTTTAATCTATAAAATTACATCTGTGTATCTGTGGTAAATAAAACAAATAACTTAATATCAATTGTTAGATTGTTATGCAGGAAACTTCAGTTTGAGACTTTCGGCAAGCTCAAGATAAACTTATGTCGAGAAGTTATTTAAAAAGCATTCAACGGAATATTAAACCCTAACGAAAAAGTAAAGCCTTCAATTGGTTTTAAGTCTTGCTTAGTTTTAATGTCAAAACCATATCCAAAGCCAAACTCCACAATACTTGCGATTGATAATCCTATTTTAGGCGTGGCAGTGTACGGAGTTAATTCGCCTTCTACAAACGGAATAATTAAATTATTAAACGTAGGGTAAAACGTAAAACTTCCTTCGGGAATAACCAAAAACTGATCTCTAAAATACGCCAAGTTAGCATTCGCTTCCAATTTAATTCCAACAGCGTTTCCTGCCAACGGCTGTAAATAATAACCACCTACTTTTAGCATGTTTCCTGCTTGTGACTGGTAAGCCACCGACGGACCAACTAAAAAATCTTGGGCATTTGCTAATAAAGGAAATGCTAAAGTAATGATGTATAAGAATTTTTTCATTTGCAGATATTTAATTTAGCCGTTTTGTTTGAATTTAAGACCTCACAGGTTTCTAAAACCTGTGGGGTCTGCTTTAATTAGAAGCTTCTCGCTCGTAGAAACCAAGCTTCTTGTTTATCAATTAGAAGCTTCTCGTTACCAAACGAGAAGCTTCGTTTTTATATCGCCTCAATAATCTTAGTAAAATCGGCTATATTTAGTGCAGCACCGCCAATTAAACCACCGTCAACATCGGGTTGTGAAAAAATGGTTTGTGCATTGTCTGGCTTTACGCTGCCACCGTATAAAATGGGTACATTGTTTGCCAAACTGCCGTAATGGTGTGCAATTTGCTCGCGGATAAACTGGTGCATTTCTTGTGCTTGTTCCGGCGTAGCAGTTTCGCCCGTACCAATTGCCCAAACAGGTTCGTATGCAATAATTATGTTTTCCCAAGCTTCTCTTGGTAAATGAAACAAAGAATCTTTTAACTGATAAAACACCACGTTTTGAAACTGTTTGCTTTTACGGTCTTTTAATTCTTCGCCTACACAAAAAATCACGCGCATTTTATGGCGTAAAGCGGTATCAACTTTATTTGCTAAAAGAGCCGGAGTTTCCTTAAAATACTGTCTGCGTTCGCTATGTCCCAAAATAACGGTTTGTACTCCTACACTTTTTAGCATATCGGCAGAAATTTCTCCCGTAAAAGCACCGCCTTCTGCCTGGTGCATATTTTGTGCAGCTACCGTAATATTGGTGTCTTCTAAAATTTGTGTTGCCAGCATTAAGTTGGTAAAAGCCGGTGCAACCATAACTTGAACCTCTTTACCGGTTGGCATATTGTTGACTAAATCGTTTAAAAAAGTGGTTGTTTCTGCGGCATTTTTATGCATTTTCCAGTTTCCTGCAATAACTTTATGTCTCATATTAAGGTTGTAATTTATCTAATGTTTTAATTAAAAGGGTATCGTTAGCCACAATGGCTTTTTTAAGAGCGATGTTTCCTTGGGCATCGACCAAAATATAACGTGGAATCCAATCTAATTGTATTGACTGACCAAATTCGTCTTTCATTTTTTCGTTCAGATAGTAATGATCGCCTTTTAAATCGTATTTTTTAATAGCTTCTGTCCATTTATCCTTTGTTTTATCTAACGATAGAAATACGTAAGACGCGTTTGGATATTTTTGCTGAAGATTCTTTAATTCAGGAAATCCGTTGATACAATCAGGACACCATGATGCCCAAACATCAATAACGATAGGTGATCCTTTATGTTTTTCTAAAATGTTTTTGAACGAAATTTTGTTTCCTGAAACATCATCAAATTCTTTGTTTAAAGTTATTGATTGAAATTTATTATGCTCAGTAGAAAGGGTATCACTTTTAATAGATAACGAATCTTTAAGATTGTCAATCTCGGTGGCAATTTCTTTATCAACTTTTTTAGTATCACAGCTTATTGCGATAAACCCTAAAGCTAAAAGGGTTATAAAAATCTTTCTCATATAAATTTTTTTAATGATTATATCAAATGTATGAACCAATCTGCCTTTTGAATAAGTTCTCGACTTCGCTCGAACTGACGAAGATCTATTTAATATAAATTTTTAATAATCACAACCCATTGGGTATAGTTCAAAATAAATAAAAATTAACCACATAGACGAATAGAATTATACCTAAATTGTCAAAGATGGGATAGAAAATTATATTATTTTTCACATAGTTTGTTGTGCGAAAAGTAAAACGTCTAACATAATCTTTTGAAAACATAAGAAAAATCTATGTTTTTATGTGGTAGAAATAGTTACACCAAAAGGTTAATCACTCTATTTCAATTTAATTCGTGGATCTAAATAAGCGTAGATTAAATCTACTAAAATGGTAATTACTACAAATGTGGTGGCTACAACAATAACCGATCCCATGATTACGGGAAGGTCTAAATTGTTCAATGCATCAACTATTTCTTTACCTAAACCGTTCCATCCGAAAATATATTCAACAAAAACTGCACCAGCCAACATAGATGCAAACCAACCCGACATTGCTGTAACCACCGGATTCATTGCGTTTTTTAAGGCATGTTTGGTTATAATTTTATAGGTTGATAATCCTTTGGCTCTTGCCGTACGAATGTATTCCTGATTCAAAACTTCTAACAGCGAATTTCGCATTAATTGTATCACAACGCCTAACGGACGAATACCTAAAACCACTGCGGGAAGTATCGCGTTTTTCAATGCTAAATGGGTTCCTTCGCCAAAATCGTCTACTTCGTACAAACTGCCGGTCATGTTTAAACCAGTGTAATTGTGGAGCACGTAGCCAAAAATCCAAGCAAATAAAATGGCACTGAAAAACGATGGAACACTCATACCCAATGTACTAATTAAGGCAATCAACCGGTCAAACAAACTATTGGCATTTAAAGCCGATAAAATACCTAATACCACACCAATAAGTAATGCAATTACAATAGAAAGCACGGCTAAAACTACGGTACTTGGCAGGGTGTGTAAAATAATATCGGTTACTTTTTTGCCGTTTTTCTGAAAACTTTCGCGCAGATATGGCGTTTTTAAAACTACATCGTACTTTTTTGTGCTGAATAAAACGTTTCCGCCATATTTTACTTCGGTGTAAAACGTATAATGATCGTTTTGAGTTTTGTGAAACGATACCGGCGATAAATCGTTCAGATAATAAAAATACTGGTTTAATACAGGTTGGTCAAAACCATACTTTTTTTTAATTAAAGCCAATTGTTCCGAGTTTTCGTTTTGATCTAACATCATTCTGGCAGGATCGCCCGGCAAAATATTGAACAAGATAAACACAACGGTTACTACGCCAAAAAGCGTGAAAAACGAATAGCCTAATTTATTTAGAAAGTACGAAACCACTATTTTTTAATTTCGGAATAATTCTTTTTCAAGATGGTTTTTAGTTCTGATCCAACGAATTTTTTCTCGTTAATGCCGTCCCATTCTTTGATTTTGTTTCCATTCCAAAAATAGATGATTCCCGGTGTATCTTTACCGCTTCCCAATAATTTCCAAAACGGAATCACCTCAATAATTTTGTAAGGATATGTTGCACCGGCAAACGAAAAGAAATCAGGAATTTTCTCTGGTTCTTCGTTCATAAAAACAATTTGAATTTGAGGGAAATTTTTATCCTTCGCTTTCATTTCCGTCAGCTCTTTGGCTACATCTCTACAATGCTCGCAACCTGGCACAAACAACGCGAATATTTTTTTACCTTGATCGATATTCGAAAAATACTGCGCATAACCCGATTTTACTTTTGCAGGTTCGTCAACAACAGGTTTAGCTGTTTCAGTAGGAACTTCTTCTGTAACTGTTGTTTCAGCCGGAGTTATAGCAACCGGTTCAGTTGGTTGTGTTTCAATCGTTTCTGTGTTTTCTAAAGGTGTTTCAATTTCTTCTGTAGCAACTTCAGCTACTTTTGGTTGGATTGGAGCCAACATAAACAATGTTAAAATTGATGCAAATGTTATGGTTGATAAAACCCAGAAATTATTGCCTTCTTTTACCGATTTAGGTGTAATGTATAAGTAAATTACCAATAAAATAATGGCCACAACGTTTTTAATAATTGCTTCGATCGGAGTCATTGGTAGCAAACTTCCAAAACATCCGCAGTTACCAGAATTTCCGCCGGTTTGAATGGTATCAATCGTTAAATGAACCGTAAAAACCACCAACATTAACATGGTTGCAGGAACTACTATTCTTCGTAAAAAGTTATTTTGTAACAGTAAAATTCCCAATGCTAATTCAATTCCGATTAAAATTCGAGAAAAAAATACGGCGAAATCTTCCGAAAATCCAAGTGGATACAGTTGCTTAACTTCAAAAGTTGAAATAGCGAAATACGGACTCGGGTATAATTTGGCAACGGCAGAAATCAAGAATAAAAACGATATGATTATTCTAATTGTCCACGGTAAATATTTTTTAAAGTTTTCCATTTTTTATTTTTTTACTTTTTTCAAAAATAAGATTTGATATAAATGTAAGTTGTTAATCGCTTGTTAATAGGTTGTTATTGGGCAAAATCCATTAAAATTAAGGCAAAAACCGCGTAATTAATCATGTCTTGATAATTGGCATCCAAACCTTCAGAAACAATGGTTTTTCCGTTATTGTCTTCAATTTGTTTAACACGCAACAATTTTTGTAGAATAATATCGGTGTGCGACGAAATACGCATATCGCGCCAAGCCTCGCCGTAATCGTGGTTTTTATTCAGCATTAATTCTTTGGTAATCGCCAAATGCTTGTCGTATAAATCAATAGCTTCCTCATTCGTTAAATCGGCTTCTTTAGAAACACCTTTTTCCAACTGAATCAACGCCATAATACTGTAATTAATGATTCCGATAAATTCTGACGTTTCATCTTCATCAATTTTTCGAACATCATTTTCCTGTAAAGATCTAATTCTGCAGGCTTTAATGTAAATTTGATCGGTTAACGACGGCAATCTTAAAATGCGCCACGCACAACCGTAGTCTTGTAATTTTTTAATGTATAATTGTCGGCAAATGGCAATTATTTTATCATATTGTTCCGCTGTAGAAAGCATATTCCAGTATCTTTGTGTAAATTTTATCAAAAATAACAATCTGTTTTCAGAATAAAAATAAAAGCAGGTAATTATTCCAATAATAATGAAATCAATCAACTGTAAAGGCAAATTAATCACGTTTGAAATTCCGAAAGTAATGGGAATTTTAAACGTTACACCTAATTCTTTTTTCGATGGCGGATTGCATCATTCGTTAGAAAAAATCGAACAACAAACTGAAAGAATGTTGTTGGAAGGTGCTGATATTATTGATGTTGGCGCGTATTCAACCCAACCAAATGCACCTTTTGTTTCAGAAGAAGAAGAATTGCAACGGATTGTGCCTGTGGTGAAACATTTGGTTGATAAATTTCCCGATATTATTTTATCTGTTGATACTTTTCGATCTGAAGTTGCCAAACTAACATTAGATTTGGGTGCAGCCATGATAAACGATGTTTCGGCAGGAAATTTAGACGATAAAATGATGCAAGTTGTAGGTAGTTTTAAAGCGCCGTACATTTTGATGCACATGAAGGGAACTCCGCAAAATATGCAGCAGTTTACCAATTATGATGATGTGATGCACGAAATGATTTATTATTTTTCTGATAAAATGGCGCAGGCACAACAGCACGGAATTGTTGATGTAATTGTGGATCCCGGTTTTGGATTTTCGAAAACGTTGGATCAGAATTACGAAGTTTTAAATAAATTAGATTTGTTGCAAAATTTGAATGTTCCGGTATTATCGGCACTTTCTAGAAAATCGATGATTTATAAATTTTTTGAAACCACACCGCAAGAAGCCTTAAACGGAACAACGGTTTTAAACACGATTTCATTAATAAAAGGAGCAAACTTATTGCGTGTGCACGATGTGAAAGAAGCGGTAGAATGTGTAAAAATATACACGAAAACATATAATTAATTTACCCAGATTCACAGATAAAAAATGCTTATTTATGAGGATTTTCTAAGTGAACGTTCAATTTAAAATAACCACAGATTAAAAGATTTTTAGGATTATAAAATTTGTGTAAATCCTTAAATCCGTGGTAGAAATTTTTAGGAGATTGAGTTCATGTGATAAAATTTCCATTGTTTAATTTGTGTTAAATATCAATAAAATTTGTGCATCTGTGGAAATATAAAACCTATCAATGATTATGAGAACTAAACTATTTACCTTGATTTTTGGAGCGATTTTATTAGTATCGTGCCAACAAAAAGAAATGAAAATCAGTCGATCTGATTTTTCTGTTATAACCGAAATGACCGATTTTAGTCCAGCTTATATTCTTAAAAATGATGATGGAAAGATTGAAATTCAAAAAAACAGCTTAATAGGAAATACGCATTGGGTACTTTCTGTTGATAGATATTTAACAATGAATGAAATAGCTCCGTTTTTACATGATTTAACCGAGAAAAAGCATAAAGTTGGTGGAATGCACGAAGATACCAAAGATATTTACATGGTTTACAGCGATACCGTTCACAAGCAAAATGCGTATGTAAAAATGCCGTTTAAAAGTTTTGCTTTAGAGAACCAGCCTGTTTACGAATTAGCAGAAGGAGTTCAAAGTTTGTTTTTAAAATCGGTCGCTGATGCTAAAAATCCATTAGATAAAACGCAAACTTATTTAGTACGAATCGATGAAAATATAAGTGTTGAAACTTTTGTAAATATTCTAATTGAATTAGAAAAACAAAAGGTTTCAGAAAGCTTGAATAGCGAGGTTTATGTGAATTAGGATTTATTTAGAATTGTCACATCGAGCGAAGTCGAGATGTCTAAAACTTATCATACAAAAGTATTTTAAAAAATTTGGCTTAAGCCTTTTGTATCAACATTAAATCATCATCGAACTAAAGTTCGACGCAATTCAACTTTAAACTTCCTCAACTTCAAGCATCAACTTCAAATTTTAACTTCAAATTTTAACTTTAAACTTCAAATTCAAACATCAACTTCAAACCTTAAACTTTAAACCCAACCCCTCAACAACAATATTCAGAAATACAATTTACATTATACTATTTCGATGTTCTACTGATGATGGTAAGGTTCATTCTTTAAAATAGTAAAACCACGATAAATTTGTTCAATAACAAACAAACGAACCATTTGGTGTGAAAACGTCATAGATGAAAGCGAAATTTTTCCATTGGCTTTTTTGTAAACATCGTCTGAAAAACCATAAGGTCCACCAATTACAAATACCAAAGTTTTAATACCTGCATTCATTTTCTTTTGAAGTTCATCGGCAAAACCAACGCTTGAAAAAGTTTTGCCGTTTTCGTCCAATAAAATCAAATGATCGGTTGCGGTAAGTTTACTTAATATCAATTCGCCTTCTTTTTGCTTTTGTTGTGCTTCCGAAAGGTTTTTAACGTTTTTAATATCGGCAATAATTTCTAAATCAAACTTAATGTAAAAGCCCAAACGTTTGGTATATTCGTCGATTAACGCTTGCAGATTTTTATTGTCGGTTTTACCAATTGCCAAAAGTTTAATGTTCATAGAAATTCGTTTTTGCAAAAATAGCTTTAAGACACAACAAAAAAAACAATGATATTCAAAAACATACCATTTAACAACATAGACACATAGGTTTTACGTTTTGAAAGGCAGAGTGATTCTTATCTTTGATAAAACAAATAGTACAACAAAGCTATGTTTTTGTCAATGACGAACTATAAAACGTTTATGCAGTATTTATAGCTATGTATCTATGTGTTTTGAATAAAAATAGTTTAGTTTAGCCAATTGCCAAACCATTTTCTACAGGTTTTCCGGGAGCAAGCAACGTAACTTCTTTATCGCTGCCAACAACACCCAAAACAAGACATTCGCTCATGAAATCGGCAATTTGTTTCGGCGGAAAATTAACTACGGCAACAATCTGCTTATCAATTAAATCATCAATACCATACAAAACGGTAATTTGTGCCGATGTTTTTCTGACACCTATTTCTGATCCAAAATCAATCCACAACTTATACGCCGGATTTTTAGCTTTTTCAAAGGGTTGTGCATCAATGATGGTTCCTACACGTATATCGATCTTTTCAAAATCGTTCCAAGAAATTTCTGTTTTCATTATTGTTCTCTCATTTCAATGTTGTTCTCCTTTAAAATTTTATAGAAAACATCGGTTTTATTTTCTTTTTTTAACTCGGTAAAAGTATGGTTGATAATACTTTCAGCATCAACACGGTACGGAGAATTGGTTTCGATATACTTTAGATAAGCCTTACACATATAATCTAATCCTTTCGGAATGTCGTTTTTGTAAAAAATATAAATTCTTCCCATACCATAATCAGCCTCTGCATTTTTAGGATAAACTTTAGTAATGTTTTGGTAGGCTTCAATAGCTTTATCGTAATCTTCCATCAGCTCATAAACTACAGGGATATTCTGCAACGGCATAAAGCCATTAGGTTCTAATTTTAGTGAGTTGTTGTAAGCTTCTAATGCTAAATCGTATTTTTCAAGTTTACGGTAACTTAAACCTAAATTATCCCATGCAAAAGAAAAAATAGGGTCGGTTTCAACTGCATTCTTATAAGCTTTTGCAGCTGCATTATAATCTTTCTTTCCCATGAAAGTATCACCTTTTCGGTAATATTCTATAGCTTTTGGATCGTTCGAAAATGAATTTGGAAAAATATAATCGTGTGAATTTACCAATACCTGCATACTTTCGCAATTTTGCATTAAATAACGTTCTACGTCAAAATAAAACGGCGTACCATACATTTTTTCATTAGTATTGTAAGTAATGTTAATCTCTTTTTTTGTAGGATCTATTTCGATTTCTTTAGAAGCCGCTGTTAACTGATCCAGTAAATTGTAAGGGCGAATAGTGTCTTCTATACAATCTCTAATTTCAACGTTTTTATCTTCAGAAGTTATTCCTGCAGAATCTATTTTATCAAGACAATCGCATATTTTGTTTGATGATTCTATAATTCTATTTTCATATTTTTTATCATTTTCTTGAGAAAATCCTGATAAACCGAAAATTGTAATACATAAAAGTGTAAATGTTGATTTCATAAGTAAAATGGTTTTATTATTGTTTTCAAAAATACCAAAATTTTGTACTTTAGCCATTAAAGATAGAAAAAAATGATATCGAAAGAACAGTTTAATAAAGAATTAGAATTAATTATAGAAAATGCCATACGTGAAGATGTTGGCGATGGCGATCACAGCTCGTTAGCTTGTATTCCTGCAACGGCAATGGGAAAAGCAAAATTATTAGTAAAAGACGAAGGAATTTTAGCCGGAGTTGATTTTGCCAAAATGGTCTTTAATTATGTTTATCCCGAAATGCAGGTTGAAGTTTTGATAAACGACGGTAATGCTGTAAAATACGGCGATATTGCTTTTTATGTTACAGGTAAATCACAATCGATCTTAAAAGCTGAACGTGTGGTTTTAAATGCTATGCAACGTATGAGTGCCATTGCAACCAAAACCAAGTTTTTTGTAAATTTAGTTGAAGGAACGAAGGCAAAAGTGTTGGATACCCGCAAAACTACACCAGGAATTCGAGCTATTGAAAAATGGGCGGTAAAGATCGGCGGAGGCGAAAACCATCGTTTCGCCTTGTATGATATGATTATGCTGAAAGACAATCATATTGATTTTGCAGGTGGAATTACCCAAGCAATTACTAAAACAAAGCAGTATTTAAAAGATAATAACAAAGACTTAAAGATTATTGTTGAAGCCAGAAATTTAGCCGAAATTGAAGAAATTCTAAAAAACGATGGTGTTTATCAAATTTTAATCGATAACTTTAATTATGAAGATACCAAAACGGCTGTTGCAATGATTAACGGCAAGTGTTTGGCAGAATCTTCGGGAAACATTAACGAAAAAACCATTCGTAACTATGCAGAATGTGGTGTAGATTTTATATCAAGCGGCGCATTAACACATTCGGTTTACAACATGGATTTAAGTTTAAAAGCTGTTTTATAAAACATTTTGGGCAAACAAAGGTTTAAAATAACAAAACTGCCAATAATTGGTAGATTGATTAAATTTTCTATGCGGGTTAAAATTCCGGGGTTAGAAGGTTTGTCCTTGTATCAGTTATTACGTATTTATTTTACCGGAATTGTAGAAGGTGCACTAAATTACAAAGCAGGTTCTATAGCGTTTACCTTTTTTATGGCGTTATTTCCTTTTGCACTATTTCTGCTGAATTTAATTCCGTACATACCCATAGAAAATTTTCAAGAAAGTTTTTTGCTTTTTGTAGAAGAAAACGTTCCGCCGAATACATACGATGCTATCGAATTAATTTTAATTGATATTATGAACAATTCGTATCGCAGTTTACTTTCTACAGGGGTAATTATGTCGGTAATATTTATGGCAAATGGGGTAAACGCAATCATTAACGGTTTTCAGTCGTCTTCGCATTTATCAATTTCCCGTAATTTTTTCAGACAGTATTTAATTGCTATTGTTTTATCGGTATTGTTAAGTTTAATGTTGGTAATTTCGGTAGCCGTTTATTTATCTGTTGAAGTATTAATGCATGTTTCAGAGTATCCTTTGTTGGCAGATATTGGTCGAAATTTATTTGTGGTTTTAATGATTTTGTTGGTTGTATCAGTACTATATAAATTCGGCACAAAAGAAACCAAGCATCTATCATTTATATCTTATGGATCGGTTTTTACAACCATATTAATGTCGTTAACATCGGTAGCTTTCGGTTTTTATGTATCAAAGTTTGCAAAATATAACGAGTTGTACGGATCAATTGGTACACTTTTGGTTATAATGATTTATATTTGGATTAACTGTATGATTTTATTGTTGGGTTTTGAATTAAATGCAGCGATTTATACAGCAAAAAGAAGAAATTTGTATATTAGTAACAGAAAAAATAAAAAGAACGTATGAAAAATGTAATTACAACTTTTGTATTAGCTGTTTTTACAGCTTTAAGTGTACAAGCGCAAACCGTTACAGGTAAGTGGAAAACAATTGACGATGAAACGGGTAAACCAAAATCGATTGTAGAAATTTCTGAAAAAAACGGAAAAATTTATGGAAAAGTAGTCGAGATTTTAACCGATAAAAAAGATGCCAAATGTGATAAATGTCCGGGTGCCGATAAAGGCAAACCAATTAAGGGTTTAACAATTATCAAAGGACTTTCAAAAGATGGCAAAGAATATTCGGGCGGAACAATTACCGATCCTTCATCAGGAAAAGAATATAAATGTGCTTTAAAATTAAACGGAGCCGATAAATTAGACGTTCGTGGCTATGTTGGTATCCAAGCTTTAGGACGCACACAAACATGGGTTCGCGTTAAGTAATTTTCTTAAATTTCATTACAAAATATACCTGCAAGGTTTTTAAAACCTTGTAGGTTTTGTATTTTAATAGCTTTCGGTTTTAACATAATAGTAAATCATAAAGCAACTTAAAAACTATTTCTAAACAATAAAAAGAATAGCAAAAGCTTTTTATATCTTTGTTTTATGGACTATTTTATAGATGTTATTGTGCCCATAGCAGTAACAACTACTTTTACATATAGGGTTTCGCAGGCAGAATACAATTTTTTGCAGCAGGGCATGCGCGTTGCCGTTCCGTTTGGTAAACGTTTGGTTTATACCGCATTGGTGTTGAACAAACATAACCAAAAACCAAAGCCTTACGAAGCGAAAGATATTCATACCATTATAGATGATCAGCCTATT
>CAMLFV010000058.1 GCA_946479395.1 uncultured Flavobacterium sp.
CATTGGATCAATCGGGCTGTAATCATCAGCCCATTTTTTATTTTTTATGTTGATGAAACCTTCGCTTGTAAACAACATTCCGTTACGTGCATTACGCGTAGGCATTACGCAATCGAACATATCAATTCCCAACGCAATATTTTCTAAAATGTTTATAGGCGTACCAACACCCATTAAATAACGAGGTTTGTCTTTTGGAAGGATATTTGTAACAATTTCGCACATTTCGTACATTTCTTCGGCAGGTTCACCAACCGAAAGTCCGCCAATGGCATTACCAACCGCGCCTGCATTTGCAATATATTCTGCTGATTGTGCACGTAGATCTTTAAAGGTTGAACCTTGAACAATTGGGAAAAATGCCTGATCGTAACCGTATTTTGTTGGGACTTTTTCCAAATGATTGATACAACGATCTAACCAGCGATGTGTCATGTGCATTGAGCGCTGCGCATAACGATAATCACAAGGATAAGGTGTACATTCATCGAACGCCATAATAATATCGGCACCAATGGTGCGTTGAATTTCCATTACATTTTCCGGAGAGAAAAAGTGATAAGATCCATCGATATGCGATTTAAACTTAACGCCTTCTTCTTTAATTTTTCTTCTGCCCGATAGCGAATAAACCTGAAAACCACCAGAATCGGTCAAAATATTTCTATCCCAGTTCATAAATTTGTGCAATCCACCTGCTTTTTCTAAAATTTCGGTTTTTGGTCGTAAATACAAATGGTAGGTGTTTCCTAAAATAATATCCGGATTAATATCTTCTTTTAGTTCGCGCTGGTGCACTCCTTTTACGGTAGCTGCCGTTCCAACGGGCATAAATATTGGGGTTTCAATAACGCCGTGGTCAGTTGTAATAACTCCTGCCCTAGCTTTTGAGTTTATATCGGTGTGCAGTAAATCGAATTTCATACTTGTTGTTTACAAGCTGCAAATATACGCTTTTTGGTGTTTAGTTTTTTGGTTATATTTTAGAGATTTTTGCAGTGCTCAACCAAATATCAGTATTTTTTTTCATTAAAATACTTATGGGTAATAATGAAACTTATTGTATTCGTACCCATTCTGGTAATTTTGAATAATTTCATACCAAACATATTTATCATCATTATAATTTAAATCATAAGACCATTGCAAATTTTGATAAGCTGTTTTTATTTCAATTAATTTAATATTATTCTTATTAATATAGTTTAGTATTTTGTAGGCTTTAGGATAAATATTGTAGTAAGGATTTCTATAAGAATCAAATGTATAAGTAGTATAACCACTAGATGAGTTTTCGTTTATTAAGTTCTCATTTTCTACTACTTTTGTTGGGTTATATACAGTACCATCGTTATTATATGTATAATTTTGAATGTTAGATAAATTATTATTTTTATCATACGTTTCTAAATTTACAATTTGATTTATTTTATTGTATTTGTAGAAAGTTCTATCCTTAACACTATAATCACTATCATTTGTATTTTTTCTAAAAGTTCTTACTTCAACTATCTGATTTAAATGATTATAAATAAATTTTTCGGATACGATATTATGTTTAATGGTATGTATAGAATCGATAAACCCGTTTTTATTGTAGAAAAATTCAGTTGTAAACTTTTTAGCAGTATTTTCAGATTCTTTTAATCTGATTTTTAAACCTTCTGCAGGAATTTCTGCAACTTGCTTTTCGTCGATACCTTGTATTGATGTATCATCAGAACATGCTATTAAACTAAACGCAAAAAAAATTAGGAAGTTTTTCTTCATGATCTTTAATTTTAATGATAAGTAAATTGACGATGGTCATCTGTATCTAATGGCATGTCAGAAATATGCTCTTCTATTATATAATCTTCACTATTATATTTCAACGTATGTATATTGACATAACTATCAGATCCATAAATACTCTCGGTTTTTAATATATTATTTTTATTTATGTAGTTTATTATACGAAATGCTTTAGGATAAATATTATAGTAAGGATTTCTAAATGTATCAAACTGATATTTTCTTAAGACATCTTGAACAAGATTACCATTTACAACCTTTTTATTTGCATCAAATAAACTACCGTCTCTATTGTAATTGTAAGTTAGATATTCAATTGCAACATTGTTCTTATCATACTTTATAGATGATATAATTTGATTTACCGAATTATAAGTAAAAAAAGTAATATCTTTTTTATTATACTCAGGTCGTTGTGGAACGGTCTCATTGTAGCGAACTTCGATAATCTGGTTCAATTTATTATAAATATACTTTTGCGAAAAATCGTTTTCCCAACTATGATAATTATAAATAGAATCTACAAACCCATTTTGATTATAAAAGAATTGCTGATCTATTAAGCCAGACTTAAATTTTAATTTTAAACCTTCGGGTGGTGTTTCTATAGTTTGATTGGCGCGTGGTCTTTCAAAATCACTTCGTATAAAGTTATCATCAGAGCATGCTATAATGCTAAAAATAAACAATAAGAGTAATAATTTTTTCATAAGTACGTATTTTATTGTTAAATATAATAAAAAAATCCATTCATAAGAACATATTTTTAACGTATTTCATGAAAATTAACTTCTAAACAACCTAAATGTTACACCAACAGATAAGGCTGCTTTTTTACCAAAATAACTTGGTGTGTATTCACCCTCTTCTTCAGAAATCTTGGTATCACCCATAAAAGACGAAGAAAAACTTTGCTTATACATTGCATATAATCCTACTGTTTCACTAAAATTATACTTTAAACCTAAATGAACTCCTAATGAACGTACTGTAAAATCGGCTCCTAAATAGGGATCTACATTTTCACGTAAATTTAATGCTTCAGTGAAGTGAAATCGAACAAAGCCGCCACCGTCCATACTGTCTAAAAATTTAAATGTTTTTTCGAAACTTTCTGCATCACTTTTATCATTGGCATTTAATAAAAGCGTAAATTGTGATCCCCAAGAAAACAAGTCACTTCTACGAAATTCGTTTTGATATTCAACACCAGACTTTCCACCTACATTTGTATAGCCCAAAAATACTTTATACTCAAGATAGCCATTGTTTCGTTGTGCATGCGATAAAAATTGTGCGCCAATTAAGGCAATTGTTAAAATAATTGTTTTTTTCATTATGAGTAAGGTTAAAGTGTTATATGTTTAATATGGATTCTTCATTCAGCGAAAGAAATAGAAAAGTAAGAACACAATTGTTCTTAATAAGTAAGAATTAAAATTCATAAATGCTTTTATTTTATAAACTAACGCTTTTAGTTAATTATTTAAACTATATCGTTATAATTGTACGAATTTATTCTATTTATAGTGAAATAAAAATTTTATTTTAACAAATTATTTAGATTTATTAAATAAAAAATCCATTCATTTTGAATGGATTTTTAACATATTAATAATCAATATTTTAATTCTCTAACGGAACTGCTGGTAATAATTGAGATGAGACATCACCAAAACCAATACGTACACCGTCTTTTTCACAATAACCTTTCATAATTACGGTATCGTAATCTTCAATGAATGCTCGGGTAGATCCATCTGGCATTTCAATTGGGTTTTGTCCGCCCCAAGTTAATTCTAACATAGAACCGAAACTATCTTTTGTAGGTCCTGAAATGGTTCCAGATCCCATTAAATCGCCCGCTGTAACCATACAACCATTTACGGTGTGATGCGCTAATTGTTGCGCCATGGTCCAATACATATATTTAAAGTTCGATTTACAAACTGTTTTTGCTTCTTTATCTTCTGGTTGAATAATTACTTCCAAATTAATATCAAAAGAATGATCGCCTTTTTGCTGTAAATATTGTAATGGTTTTGGATCTTCCTGACTTGGACTTGGACAACGGAAAGGCTCTAAAGCATCCATTGTAACTACCCAACAAGAAATTGATGAACCAAAGTTTTTTGCCAAAAATGGTCCAAGCGGTACATATTCCCAAGCCTGAATATCACGTGCTGACCAATCATTCAACAACACCATTCCAAACATGTGGTTTTCAGCATCATCAACCGAAACTCTGTCGCCCATAATATTAGCATCTGCCGTAATAAAAGCTGTTTCTAATTCAAAATCTACTCTTTTCGATGGTCCGAAAACAGGCTGTGTTTCGCCTTTTGGTAACGACTGCCCTAACGGACGGTTAACCGGAACACCAGATGGAACAATAGTTGAACTTCTACCGTGATAACCTACTGGTAAATGTAGCCAGTTTGGCAATAAAGCATTTGCCGGATCGCGGAACATTATACCTACATTGGTTGCATGCTCGCGGCTTGAGTAAAAATCGGTATAATCACCAATGAAAACAGGTAATTCTACATTCACTTCATTAACATTAAAAATTGTTAGTTCGCGTGCTTTGGCATCGTCACGCAACTTTGGGTTGTTTGCTTCAAAAATTTCAGAAATTCTGTTACGAACGGCTCTCCAAACTTCTTTTCCTTCACTAATAAAAGCGTTCAAGGTTTCATCGTACAACACGTTGTCGTCAAAATCGATATCCTTAAAAAAGCCTAAATCGTTTAAAGCTGTTAAACTAATGGCGAAATCGCCAATTCTGGTTCCAATCACTAAATCGTCTTCTTCAACCGAAAAAACGCCAAAAGGTATGTTTTGTATAGGGAAATCACTTGCCGGAGCAACGTCTAACCACGATTTTAAGCTAGGATTGTTAGCAGGTATATTCATAGTTTTAATTATTTTTTGTTCTAATTAGATTACTTATGCGAATATAACAATGATTTTTTATAAATTTGAGTTCAATTTAAAGAATTAATAGAAATGCAACGCGACGAACAAATCTTTGATTTAATATTAGACGAGCAAGACAGACAAGTTAATGGTTTAGAATTAATTGCTTCGGAAAATTTTGTGAGCGACCAAGTTATGGAAGCTGCAGGATCGGTTTTAACAAATAAATATGCAGAAGGATATCCCGGAAAAAGATATTACGGCGGTTGTGAAGTTGTTGATATTGTTGAGCAAATTGCTATAGATAGAGCCAAAACATTATTTAATGCAGAATATGTAAACGTACAGCCACATTCGGGTTCGCAAGCTAATACGGCGGTTTATGCTGCGGTTTTAAAACCGGGCGACAAAATTTTAGGTTTCGATTTATCGCATGGTGGACATTTAACACACGGTTCACCTGTTAACTTTTCAGGTAAATTGTACAACCCTGTTTTTTATGGTGTTGATGAAGCTACCGGATTGATTAATTACGATAAAATTATGGAAGTTGCACAGCGCGAAAAACCACAATTAATTATTGCAGGTGCATCGGCTTACTCTCGAGATATGGATTTTAAACGTTTCCGTGAAATTGCAGATGCTGTTGGTGCTTTGTTAATGGCAGATATTTCTCATCCGGCTGGTTTAATCGCAAAAGGTTTATTGTCTGATCCGCTTCCACATTGTCATATCGTTACTACAACAACGCACAAAACTTTGCGTGGTCCTCGTGGCGGAATGATTATGATGGGTAAAGATTTTGAAAATCCGTTTGGATTAAAAACGCCTAAAGGTGAAACACGTATGATGTCTGCTTTGTTAGATTCTGCTGTTTTCCCAGGAAATCAAGGTGGTCCGTTAATGCACATTATCGCGGCTAAAGCGGTTGCTTTTGGCGAAGCATTACAAGACGAATTTATGCATTATGCCTTACAGGTACAAAAAAATGCACAGGCTATGGCAAGCGCATTTGTAAAACGCGGTTACAACATTATTTCTGGCGGAACTGACAACCACATGATGCTGATTGATTTACGCAATAAAAATATTTCGGGTAAAGAAGCTGAAAATGCGTTGGTTAAAGCCGAAATTACTGTTAACAAAAACATGGTTCCTTTTGATGATAAATCTCCTTTTGTTACATCGGGAATTCGTGTGGGAACTGCAGCAATTACAACGCGCGGTTTGGTTGAGGACGATATGGAAACCATTGTTGATTTAATTGATCGCGTTATAATGAATCATACTAATGAAGAAGTTATTGAACAGATTGCAGACGAAGTTAACGAAATGATGAACGAACGTGCAATGTTTGTTTTTTAACAAATTATTTTTATAAAAAGTTAAAGAGTCACTAAATGTGGCTCTTTTTTTGTTAGTTGTGTAACAAAATCTTACTTTTCGCAACAAACATTTAAAATCTATTTATGAAAAACATTTTACTTACACTCCTACTCTTTTTAAGTATCTCGGTTCAGGCGCAACAATTGGTTCAGGGAATCATTAAAGATACCGAAACCAACAAACCTATTCAATATGTAATGATTATTGGAAACGTATCCGGAAAAAGCACAGTTACTAACAGCGAAGGTCGTTTTCAATTCAATCTACCAGCACAAGATTCTAAATTAATCATTAAACATTTAGATTATTTTTCGCAGGAATTATCTGTAAAAGACAAGAAAACATTCAATGTTCAAATGCAATCTTCAACCGAATCGTTAGAGGAAATCGTTATTTTTAAAACATCAATAAAAGATGAAATTGAAAAAGCCATTAAAACATCGCAAGAAAAATTCGCAAAAAATTTAAAACTAAATACTTTTTACCGAGAGTTACTTTACATTAATGGAACAATGTATCAGTATGAAGATGCTGAAATTGATTATTACTTGCAATCAATTAAAAAAAATGATGTTATTGTAAAAGAAAGCCGGAGTGTAAAATTTTCTAACGAAGAAGCTAAAAAATTCGATTCACTTTCTAATATCCGATATTACTGGGGTGATTTTAAAGATAATGTATCCTATGAATTTAATTATCAGTTTGTTAAAAACATCATTTCAGATAAAGAATACGATTTATATATTACCGCTAAAACCGCTGCCGATGGTACAGAACTATATGTTTTAAATTTTAATCCGATTGATAATGCCAAAAAAGCAACACTTTCGGGTAAAATGATTTATGGGGCAAAAGATTATTTGATTAGAGAAATTAAAGCCGATTTATCTGAAAAATTCATTAATAATAACGAATTTACACAACAAAATAATCACCGCTTTAAACGCAGTTTTTATAATCGAACTACTATTTTTAATCTTTTTAACAATAACTATACTTTAGCATATACATCGTACCGAATTTTTGGTGTTTCGCAAGTTTCAAACCAGCTTACAAAAGTAGGAGGTGTTATGGAGCTTTTGATAGACTCAATTGATGAAAATCCGGCAAAACCAAACAGTGAAAATTTTTATACCGAAAACAAACTAACTCGATTAGGCAAAAACTATAAAACAAAATATTGGGAAAAATTCAATGTAGTACCGTTGACTTTTAAAGAAGAGCAAATGCTTAAAGAGATTAATAGGTAGAATTTCTCTTAACTATCGTAATATTCTAAATCTCTCTGTGCAATCGCTGTTGGTTCACTGTCTTCTGGTTTACCTTCCATATAGATACAGCACTTAACCCAATTGTTATGTTCATCATATTCATACTCATAATAAATGGATTCGGGTAAAGCTAGATAACTTATTCCTAAATATCGATTGGGGGTAGTTTCTTACATATTTTTTTTCAATAATGTCACCGTTTTGATTGTGATAAAAAACCATTGTCTGTGTTCTGTGTGTCACACTGCGCATGGACGATTTTATATAGCGGGTGCGTTCAGTTACGTACTCTTTTTCAGGATGATACACATATTTTTCAAACGCCAATGTATCCTTACACCCGTAATACGTCACCTGTGTCATATGATCTTTGTTATCGTATTCATATGCAATATGTAAGTCAGGACAGAAAACTGTTTCGGTATCTAAAAAATGAAAAGGTATCGGATCTTTTTGTTTAGTCGTAATATTTAGTTGCTTAACATTATTGTGGTTATCATAAATATATTCTGCCTCTGTGAATGGTAACTTATCTCGATTTCTATAATCACTTTGAAATTTTTTGATATCATCTTCACTTAGCCCTTCAACTTCACTAAAATCTGTTATTACACTGTAGTAATGTATTTCTTTTTTTATTCTATCTTGGTTATCAAGTAAGTATTCCCATTTTCTTTCGTGAATGTTTTTACTACAACCAAGCTCTATTTTGTTGTTGATTTTTATTAGAATTTCGTAATTATAGACTGGATATACTTGCCTTCTTTGTAATTTTATTTGTCTTTTTTGATCCAAATCATTTTGTTCATATGAGTATATTGAAGCAGTTTTATAGTTTGGCTCCGATTTGCCGAAGTATGATCTATCAATATCCATGTCAATGGTAATTGTTAACATCCCATTTTTGCCAAATTCTCGGAATACACTCCATCCTAATACATCTTTATTTAAGTGCATAAGAGAACTTTTTGCATTTTTTTGTACTATACTGTCCGATGAAGAAGATAAGGAAATTGGCTCAACAATATAATTATAGTACCAAAAAGAACTTTTTATTATACCATTATAATTATTTAAATGTGCTGCGGAACGCTTAAAATCTAACATTGCATTTTCAGTAAATGCTTGCGAGTTTCCAATCTGTACGCATAGTAACATTAATAATATGTATTTATATTTTTCTAACATTTTTAATCTTTTACAATATCCAATAAGGTTCGTACCGGTATTTTTCTATTTAGAGCCTTAATTTACAAATAAAAAAAGAGAGTTTTTTACAAACTCTCTTTTTTTCTAAACAACTGATTTTCTTTAAGAAGCGTTGCAACCGTTTCCGGTACGTCATTCTCCCAACTGTCATCGTTCTCCTGTATTTTTTTAAGTACTTTGTGCGAGAATATTTTTAAATTTTTAAGTTCAAAATTTTCAATATCAATAATCTGATCTTGTTCTTTAAAGTAATTATAGATCGGTTTCAAAGTTTCATCGTGTAACTCTATATTCTCGGCAGTAATCACTTCTTCTTTTTCGTTTAAAAACGGATACGCATAAATTTCCAATCCGTGTTTAAATAATCTGCCCAAGCCTTCAAACAATCCGCCTGGTAAATTGGTGTAATGTTTTGCATCAAAAATTTCAATTAAACTCGGAATTCCAATGGTCAGTGCAATTTTTTCCTGAGAATAATTCCAAATATAATCTACTGCTTTAAAATATTCTTTAAAGTTCGATATCATTACCGTATGCCCCAAAGCGCAAAGTAATTCAGCACGATCAAGAAAATCCTGTTCATCAACTTCGCCCAAAGCTAAAAGGTTGTTCAAGGTAATTTCAAAAATAACCGCCGTTTTATCAATTGATAACTGATTTTTACTTAAAAACTGATTCAGTGATTTTTGATACATATTAATGTTCACAATAGTCACCGGACGAAAACTGCCGCGTAACAACAATACGTTTTTTCTGAACAACGTATTTGCAGGCAAAATATTTTGTCCGTTTGGTCCAAACATAACCGCGTCTGCCATTCCGTTCTTCACCAAAAACAAACTCATTAAACGGTTGTCCACATTTTTAAACGCCGGACCCGAAAAGTTAATGGTATCAATTTCTAACTGGTCTTTATCTAAATGATCGTATAAATTGTAAATCAATTTTTTAGGATCGTGGTATTGATAAAAAGCACCGTAAATTAAATTCACACCCAAAGTTCCTAATGTACGTTGTTGCAACAATACATCGTTTTCTTTAAACTGAATATGTAAAATAATCTCGTTAAATTCACCTTGAGGTTCGTTCTGAAAACGGATACCTACCCAACCATGACCTTTAAATTTCTTTGCAAAATCTATAGTTGCAACCGTATTGGCATAACTAAAGTAAATTCTGTTTGGGTTTTCGGTATGATCCAAACGTTCTTCCAACAACTGCACTTCGTGATCCAACATCTTGTGCAAACGGTTTTCTGTAACATAACGCCCGTCTGGTTCGGTAGTATAAATGGCATCGCTAAACTGTTTGTCGTATGCCGACATTGCTTTTGCAATGGTTCTTGAAGCAGCACCAGCTCTGAAAAAATGACGAGCGGTTTCTTGTCCTGCACCAATTTCAGAAAAAGATCCGTAAATATTTTTGTTTAAATTAATCTTTAAAGTTTTGTCTGATAAGGCTTGTTTTTGATCTGTAATTCGATCGCCTTGTAATACTAAATCGTCTGCAAAAATATTGCTCATATTTCTATTATTGTTTGACTATAAAATTACTAAAATCATTTTTAATGTGCTATTTTTGTAAAAAAGAATCTTAAGTGAAAATACATTTTTTAGGTACGGGTACATCGCAGGGCATTCCGGTTATAGGAATTAAACATCCTGTTTGCTTAAGTACCAATCTAAAAGATAAACGTTTGCGATCGTCGATTTTAATCGATTGGAACAATACAAAAATTTTAATTGATTGTGGTCCCGATTTCAGACAACAGATGTTGCGGATTGACAACGATGCTTTAGATGCTATTTTGTTTACCCACGAACATGCCGATCATACTGCTGGTTTAGACGATATTCGCCCCTACTGTTTTATGGAAAGTAAAGCTATGCCAGTTTATGCTCAAAATCGAGTTGTTGAAAGTTTAAAACGTAGATTCGATTACATTTTTGAAACAACCAACAGATATCCTGGAGCACCATCGATCGAAATTCATGAAATTGAAGCTTACAAAGATTTTTCTGTTAACAATAAAGTTATAAAACCTTTGTTGGTAAATCATGGTTCATTGCCTATTTTGGGTTATCGATTTGATAATTTTGCCTATTTAACCGATGTTAAAACGCTTGATGAAGCCACTTACAAACAATTAGAAAATTTAGATGTTTTGGTAATTAATGCCTTGCGCATACAGGAACATCCCACACATAATAATTTAACCGAAGCTTTAGAACATATCACTAAAATAAAACCTAAAAAAGCCTATTTAACACATATTGGTTTTCAACTGGGTTTTCATGATGAAATAGAAAATATTTTACCAGAAAATGTTTTTTTAGCTTACGATCAACTAATTTTAGATATTTAATGAAACGTATTTATTTATATTTGTTTATATTTTCTCTTATAATTAATATCTTTTTAATTGTAAACGATGGAAGAATATTAAAGGCAAAAGATCAGCATATTGAAAGTTTGGAGAAAAGACTGAAACGTTCGCAGGATTCATTAAAAGCATTAGAAAAAAGAATAGTAACCAATCAATCTTAAAAATATGAAACGTAACATATTAGGTATTTTAGTAGTAGGATTTCTTACTTTTTCGTGTACTAAAGAGAAAGATACAACCGATGCTCTTAATACGGTAATGGTAAAAGATTCATTGGAAATGTATAAGAAATTATACGATGAAGCTGCTTATTTTTCTATTGATAAAAATGAAAATGCACAGAAACAATTCGCTCCGCAAGAAGTTGAAACCGTTATGGCAAAGGTAGTTCAAGATTTTAGTGAATTGAATCAGCAGGAAGGCGGAAACCCGTTATTACCAGTTGATTCTACAGGAAATCCTACCAAAGTAAACAAAATGTCGGTTATAAATCACAAGTGGTTAATAATAGATTTTTATGGCGAAGGTGTAGTTGGAGAGTTAATGATTAAGTATGATTACAGTCCAGATAAAACAACTGAATTCACCGTTTTAGATACCGTATTATATTAAAAAAGTTTCCAAATTTGGAAACTTTATTTTTGTAGAAACGCTTTTAAATCGTAAAAGTTTTGTGGTGCAACACCATGACCAACCGGATATTCTTTATATTCAAATGAAATCTGTAAAGGCTTTAAAAATGCCGATGATTTTCTTGCCCATTCAACCGGAATTACCTGATCTACCGTTCCGTGCGATCCAAAAATCTTTAAATGACTGTAATCAGAAACATCGGTTTTTGGTGTCATTATTTCAGGGTTAAAATAACCGCTTAAAGCAGCAACTTTATTTATCTTTTCCGGATAAGTAACCGCAATGGCATAACTTAAAATAGCACCTTGACTAAAGCCAACCAAGTTTACATTTTTTGTGTCAATAGGATATTTTGCTGCTAATTCATCAATAAATTTAACCAATAAATCTCGAGATTCAATCGCTTGGTCGTTGTCGCTGAATTTATTCATATCGGCATCAAAAGAAATAGCATACCAAGCAAAACCATAAGGCGGAACTTGATAAGGAGCTTGAACTGAAACCACGTAATAATTATGTGGTAATTCTGGTGCAAACGAAAACAAATCTTCTTCGTTGCTACCATAACCGTGAATTAAAATAATCAGTGGATTTTGTTCTTTAACAACCTTTGGTTCTTTTATTAAATAATTTAATATTCCTGTTTGCATAGTTATTTTTTAGATGAAAATATTTTTTGAATAAAACCTCCAATTACCGGTATCAATTTGTATTCGTTAGAAACAGCTCCTGAGAAACTGTAAATCCATAAAATAAAGATAAAAATGTAAAAACCAATTAAAGTTGGCATAAACATAAATTCAGGTACAATTGGTAAAATAGCACTTATTAGTAAAAACAGCAGAAAAATTCCAACAGATTGTTTAATGTAAAAACTACCAAATTTATCTTTTTCTTCTTGATTGATGAACCACGCAATAACAGGTCCTAAAAAAGTTAAATGTGCAATAATTGCAGCCAGTTTGCCGTCTTTTGAAATGTTGTTTACTTCCATTACTTAATAACTAATTTATCATTATTGTAAATTCCGTAAACAAAACCTTTCATTTTATGGTTTAAAAATGCCGAGTTTTTAGATTTCGATAGAATATCGTTTTTGGTGAATGTATATTCTTTTGAAGGATCAAACAATGTTAAATCTGCTTTTGATCCAACTTTAATTCCGTTTGAATCATTCAAGAAAATTGATTTTGCTGCTTGAAGTTTTTCAACAACAACATTTAAAGGAAGAATTTCCAACAACGCACCAAAAGCCGATTCTAATCCAATCGTTCCGTCTTTCGCCATATCAAACTCCATTTTTTTGTGTTCGATATCCATCGCACAATGGTCGCTTGTAATCACATCAATCGTTCCATCTAAAACTCCGTTGATTAAAGCTTGTTGATGTGCTGCATCACGCATTGGAGGATTTACTTTAAAACGCGTATCAAAATCAGTTAAAACTTCATCTGTCAAAACCAAATTATGTATTGCCACGCTACAAGTAACATTCAAACCTTTTGCTTTGGCTTCTTTAATCATTTCTACCGATTTTGCTGTAGAAATTGTTGGTATGTGCATTTTCCCGCCCGTATATTCTAACAAAAATAGGTTGCGAGCCAATACAATTTCTTCTGCCAATGGCGGAATTCCCTTTAAACCTAATTGCGTAGATTTAATACCTTCGTGCACAACACCTTTACCTTTAATTAAAGAATCGTTACAAAAAGCGATTACCGTAGCATTAAAATCTTGGGTGTATTGTAAACCAATTTTCAACAAATTTGCGTTAGCTGTACTTTTTTTATAGTCACCAAAAGCAATGGCTCCGGCATTCTGCATATCGTACATTTCGGCTAAATCTAAACCATCTTGATTTTTGGTAAAAGCTCCAATCGGGTGCAAAGTTGTAGCCGAATTTGCTGCTTTTGTTTTTACAAAACTAACAATTGACTGATTGTCTATAACCGGCGAGGTATTCGGTTGATAAGCTATATGTGTAAATCCGCTTTTTGCTGCAACATTTAAGCCGTTTGCAATTGTTTCGCGGTCTTCAAAACCAGGTTCTCCAAATGAAACCGATGAATCCATCCATCCGCTAGAAACGTGTAAGTTTTCTAAAGAAAGAATTTCGAAATCTGCTGAGTTTATTTCTGATGCAATTTCGGCAATCACACCGTTTTCGATTTTTATATCGACTTTTTTCTGATTGAATTCACTTGAAGAATCTACAATTGTAGCATTTTTTATAACGATATTCATTGTATGAATGGTTGTATTGTTTAAAAATCTTACAAAATTAATGATATTATGATTTAAAACCGATTATTTGAATCTATTTTTAATCAATATTTTTATGAAAATGAAAATCATTAAAAATTCATAATCTATTAATTATCAATCTATAAAAAACTCCTGCTCCATTTCAGCTTTTTGAATTAGATTATCCCACAAAAAAA
>CAMLFV010000059.1 GCA_946479395.1 uncultured Flavobacterium sp.
CCAGCAGTCGTTTCAATAGGGCGGGTGACATATCTACGCCTCCGGTTGCGGGATTGTTGTAGGCCATGATGGGAATGGAAATGCTCGATGCTACTTTGTCGTAATGCTGTACAATTTCATCGTCGGTCAGCTTCCAGTAGCTCATCGGAATGATCATTACCGCGTTGGCACCTGCTTTCTCTGCAAATTGGGCATGGTATACGGTTTTGTCGGTAGTAAGGTTTGATACGCCTACCAAAGTGGGAACCCTGCCTGCTGTTTGTTGGGTGGAGGCTTCGGTCACTGCTTCTTTTTCTTCGTCGGTAAGGTAGGGCAGCACCCCCGTGCTTCCCAGTGGTGCGATGCCGTGTACGCCCGATGATACCAGTCGCTCTACTTGTTGTTTGAACAGCGGCAGGTCTACTTTTTCCTGTGGATCGAATGGAGTAATGGGATAGGCGATGATGCCTTTAAATGGTACGTTTTCCATATTTCTTGAGTTAGAGTAAATAATAGGTTTTGGTTACAGGTCTCTACCTTCTTCTTCGCGCAGCGCTACACCCAGGTTTTGCAGTTGGGGTGCGTTCTCACACGCAAGATATTTTGCTGGTAAGCTGTCACTTAAATTCTGGTGTCTGTGCCATGCCCATGACGGTATGTAAACGGCGTCTCCGGCTTCCCAGTAAACGCGTTCGTCTTCAACTTCCGTCCAACCTTTGCCTTCAATCACAAACAATACGGTTTCATACGTATGTCGGTGTCGGTTGGTTAGCTGGTTGGGTAACAGACCGCCAATGGTCATGCTTACGTTTTTGCTGGGCAGGTCTACAAAGAAAACGGGATGTTTTCGTTCTTTTGAAAACTGGTTGTGTACACCGGTATTTTCCACGTTTTTATGGATGAGGTGCGATGGTTTCACGAAAACGGGTCTGGCAAAGGTCTGGTGGAAGTCTTTGGAACTGTAAGTTTTGCTTTCTTCTGAAGCTTGTTGTGCTGTTTGTTTGTCTGATGATAACATAAAAAAATATTTTAAGGGTTGATGCATAATTGCAATACAAAAGTACCGTACCTTTGGATGGTGTTAATGATGCAGTTTTAATATAAATTACTAGTCCAGATGTTAAGAGCTTGGAAATTGGAAATAGTGTTGGATCCTCAATCAGATAAGGCTTTGTACCTGCAGATTGCCGATGCGGTAATAGGTGATATCCGTTCGGGCAGGTTGAAACCCGGCGAAGCACTGCCGGGCAGCAGAAGCATGGCACAGCTGCTGAAGGTGAACCGCAATACGGTGGTCGAAGCATTGGGTGTGCTGGTCATTGAAGGCTGGCTGGTGTCTAAGGAACGGCAGGGGACTTTCGTGGCAGATACGTTTCCGGTGTTTTCAGAACGCAGTTTAAACGGAAAACAAGATGTTGTAAAAGATAATACGGCTCCTGTTGTCCGGCTGCAGTTTGATGACGGACATCCCGACAGTAAGATTGCGCCTATTAACGAGCTGGCAAGGGCATACCGACAGTTGTTCGGACAGAAGGGCAGGTGGCAGTTGATGGGCTATGGAAATGAATTGGGCGATCCCGAATTCCGAAAAACCATCGTGCAGATGCTGAATTACCAGCGCGGTATGCAGGTGAACGAAGAACATATCTGTATTACACGGGGCAGCCAGATGGCGATGTACCTTATGGCACAGTGCCTTTTCACGGCCGGTGATTGTGTTATGGTCGAAAATCCGGGTTACAAGCCTGCGTGGAAAGCTTTTGAAAAAGCAGGGGCTACACTCCTGCCTGTGAATGTGGATTCCGAAGGGTTGGTTGTTGATGAGGTAGCAGCGTATCTGGAATCGGGCAAAAAGATAAAGGCGCTCTATGTAACCCCGCACCGCCAGTATCCAACCACGGTTACACTGAGCCTTCAAAGACGTCTGCAGTTGATCAGACTGTCCAATAAATATGGTTTTACGGTTATTGAAGATGATTACGATAACGAGTTTCATTTCGGATACCGCCCTATATTACCGTTGTCCAGCTTTTGCGAATTACAGAATTATGTGTACATAGGTACCATGAGTAAGGTGGTGGCACCGGCGCTGCGCATCGGTTATCTGGCATGTACCTGCGATTCGCTCATAGCTAAGGTGGGCGAACTGCGCAAGATGATCGATGTGCAGGGCGATAATATTATGGAACAGGCGGTACTGCAGCTGATAAAGGATGGTACGGTAAAGCGGCATATTAAAAAAGCAACGGCCCATTATAAAAACAAAAGGGATAACACGGCTGCGTTACTGCAAAAGTATATGCAGGGTAAAGCATCGTTCAATATACCCGATGGCGGACTGGCATTCTGGATTGTTCCCAATAAGAAAACCGACTGGTCTAAACTTCGCATGAAAATGCAGGAAAAAGGAATGGAAATTACTACCCCTGACAGCTATAGTTTTAATGAAGTAGTTAACGGTATCCGTCTGGGATATGGTTCCCTTTCCGAAAAGGATATGGAAGGAGGTATTGCCGCTTTGGCAGATTTGCTTTAACATACTCGTTAGTAAGTGGTCATTCACTAATCTACGTAATAGTACGAAATAATGTCTACTACCTTATTGTCTTGTAAAAGTACAGCTCTTGCGCGGTAATGTGTATCCCGTGGTGATTTGGAATACTGCATTGATATTGCGTTGCCGGTTCTATTAAACTCAGCAAATGGTCTGCCAAGCAACCATATAACTTGTTGTTTTGTCATTCCTCTCTTTAATGCCAGAAAGTTGTTATCGGTATAATCTCTGGCGTAAACGGTATCATCAGTGTTTAACAGTATGCGGAACAACAAGCCGGTATAACCGTCTAATTGTAGTTTTGGTACGGTAAATCTACACATAACTGCTAGAAGAAGGAATACAGCAGCAAAAATACATGTAATCTTAATGGTTTTCATAAGGTACTGTTTTGTATGGTATATGTACAATTTAATCTTGGATAAAGTCTAACGTAATAGCTTTCATTTTATTTTAAATGAATGCAAAATCATTGCGTTAAGTAACAATTACTGAATACGCAATAATTGCTTAGTAATTACTGAAATTTGAAATATGGGAATGAAAAAGTATAAATTAATAAGTACTTGGTACGATGCAATTATTTGGTTTTTTAAACGTTATGATTGATCTTTTTCATCTTCGCTCTGTAGCTTTTGAATATAAAAAGAAGGGGATATTCCCGTAGCTTTTAAAAAAGCATTGGAAAAACTCCGGCTGCTTGAAAAACCTAGTAGCTCTGCCAAATAGGCTATCTTATACTTTTTCCAGTTGGGATCTTCTTCCAAATTTTTAAGTAGATATTCAATTCGTAACTGGTTTACATAGTCCGTAAAACCTTTCCCTTTATATTTGTTGATAAGGGTAGAAAGGTAACTTCGGTTGGTGTTCCAAAGTGTGGCCAGCTGGTTTAAACTGATATCTGAATTTAAAAAATCCAGATTATTTTCAAAATGATCTAAATGTGTTAAGATTTCATCTAAAGTTTTAATACTCGCCGCGTTAAAGCCTTTTTCTGTCTTTTTAATTGATTCTTTTTCCTCATTTATAGGGGTATTTACAGTTTCTGTTACTTTCCCTGTTGCCGTATCGGTTTCTTCTTCTACTTTCATGGGAACAGGTATAGATACTGCAGTTGGTACTGCTGAAGCTATTTTTTCTTCACTTTTACTATTCTTTCTTAAAGCGGCAAGCTCGTTATACCTTTTCAAATATTCCTTTTTTTTGCGGTAGTTTTGTATTAAAAGCACTGTAAAAACAATAACTATAATACCGCCTCCGGCAAATGCCATTTCTAACCAAAGATCTTTCAGTCGTAAAGAATTTTCCAACCGTTTTTTTTCTGCCTCCAAATGTTTTATGTCCAGTTGCTTGTGTAGGGCAGTACTTAAGTGCTTGTATTCGTTCTGTAGAAATATAGTTGCATTTAAAAATTGATTGGTATAGTATAATTCTTTTTCTTCGTTTTTTTGTTCTTTATAATAGGTTATCAGATAATTGTAAGCGTTCTTAATTTCAAGGTTAATGTATTTCTTATTTTTAAAAACACGGTCAATTCGGTTAAAATAATCAATAGCTTCTTCTTTTTGATCTAATACATGGTAATTAAGACCCAAATAGTAATATACGTTGTGCTCGTTGGCGTAATCTTCATTTTTAGTTATTTGTTCTAAGGTGCCTTTAAGAACTTTTATACTTTCTTTGTTGTTTTTTAAATGGTACAGGTTAATACCGTAAACATAGTCTAGATAGGCTTTTTCCAAAGCACGACCGTCTGCTTTAATTTTTGAAAGCTTTTCATTGGCTGTTTTAAGCAGTTGGTTACTGTAATCATAGTTGCCAAGGTAACTTGCGGTTAATGCTTCATAAAGTATAGAATTCATGTATCCACGCAAATGGTTGTAATCGTCTATACTTTCAAAATAAATCCGAGCCATACCAAAATAATCAGACGCCTCATGATACTGCTGAAGATAAAAGTGGGTAAGGCCTATGCTGTAGAGTGTTTTATGATATTCGTATGCTTGATTGTCTCTGTCAATCAACTGTAGGGCTGCAAGCTCGTATTCTAATGTTTTTTTGTAGTTTTTTTCAATATAGTAAACGGTAGAACGTGCTTGGTAGGCCTTTATAATGTTTAATGTTTTTTTTGTCTTTTGTGCATACTGGGTAAGGCTGTCAGTGTAAAGGTGCATGACTTTTGGGTCACTTTCATAGAGGGCATAAAAGCGGTACGCATTAAAAATATGAGTTACCTGGTGTGACTTCTTTGCATTTTCTAGGTAATTGTTTAGAGTACTTTTATATAAAATGGTGTCTGTCTTAGATACGGAATTCACATTTTCTAACAGATTGTTTAAAAAAGAATCTGCAGATCTATCTTGTTTTTGTGATTGTCCTAAGGCAGTTGCAACACAGGTAAAAAGGTAAAAAAGCAAGTAAATTTTGCGCATCAATTTTCAGATAAATGTATTTTTTTTAAAGGTACTGTTTTTTTTATAATTATAATATGCTGTAAAATAATCGTTTGTGAATTTAGACTGTCGCAGTTTGATCAAACTACACAACAACTTTTTGCTAAGACCAAATCAACTGTATAAATTTGGTTTACTTCCATTGCAGAAATTACTTATCTCAATATATTCTTTTTAAAATCAAAACTATTATGAAAAAAACTACATTCATTTGCTCTTTGGTATTTCTGTTTATTTTAATGGCATGTGATGCCGGAGATTATGAGCAAGGCCCAAATACTTTTATACATTCATCTGAAACTTCAGGTACTTCGGTTCAGGGTAAACCTGCACGAACTGATTTGGCATTTATAACGCAGCAGCTTACTGCTGGTTATGCAACCTATTTTGATGATCGTGACACAACACTTTCGCAAAAAATAGTATTATTGGATTCTGCTTCTCTGTATGTTCCCTTATTCACTTCCTTAAAGCCTGTGGGCTTTTCTTTACCAACAGCAACCGAAGCCGCTTTCTTTTTAACTGATTATGAAGAATCCTACACAGCTTTGAACGTGTCACTGCAAATGAGATCATATTTGGATACTCTTATCGGGTCGAAAAGTATAGATTATATAGTTCTTGCCAATACAATACAGGCAGATTTAAACCTAACATCTACTGAAAAATTACAACTGCAGTTTATTGTTATTTATATTAGTGATACTTACAATGATCCGATTGAAGATGATAGTTGGACAAAGAAAAGAATTGTCGCTGCTGTAAGAGGTTTTACAAAGAGCAGCGCGAATGCAGTGTTTAATGTGGCTTTGGTCCAAATCACGCAGCAATAACTTACATGAAAAAGAAGAAGATAATCACCTAATTTGCCCATCCCACGCATATGGAAATCCTGTGTGTGGGTATTTTAAAACAATGATATCTGTCTTAATACATAATTCTAAGTAATTAATATTGTCCGTCTACTGAATTTGAATTTTATCTGAGTAATATGCCGGTTAATAGTCTGTTTGTCGTTAAAGAAAAATACAGGGTTACAAATAACGCTGTAATAAGTGACTTACGAGATTCCTGTACTAAAACTCCCCCAACAAACGGGATGTTTTCAGCAGAGCAAATATTCTATGATGAGATCGTTATAAAAAAAATGATTGCTGTATTGGAAGATACCGTTAAAGTTCTGGAAGAAAGATTACAGGATATTAAAAAAACAAAAGATATAAAGAATGCTATCCATAAATAGGATAGTATTTTTAAACACCTATGTTGATTATCCCTGCCGCACGTGCGTTGTTAGTTTAACACGTGTGGCTTTTTTATACTAACACTCAGTTTTATCTCTTAGCGGCTGCTACTTGAAACGTAGGTAATTAAAACGTAAGGTATACATGCATTGATAATAATTCTTTCTTATACAAAAAGAAAGTAGCGTATCTGCAAAAAAACATAAAAAGTAATTAATAACCTTTAAACTATCGGTTTAGGTATCGGTAGCACCCAGACAACCATTTTTTTAATTAAAAACATTCAAAAAATGATAAAAACTACAAATCCGCCCATTAGGGCGTTGGGCATCTTACTGATGTTCCTGTTGTCTTTAGGTATAAAGGCACAAACCGCAAACAACCCCGTACTAACCTGGGATCAGGAAGTAGGTTGTATTGAGTATGACGACAAAGGCGAACGCGGCGATCAGGCTTCGTATGTAGATTTACTCGAAAATATTGAAGAAGGCAAGTGTATCCGTTTTTGTGAAGAAAGCGTAGTACATTACACTTTTACTGCTAACAATATACAGCACGTAAGCTGGCAGGCAACGGGCGGAACCGTACAGCCTGGCAGCACCAATAACAATGCAGCCGTACAATGGGGCAGCAGCGGTAACGGCAATTTAACCTTAACGGTTGCATATACCGATAATACGGTTGATGTATTAAGCGTTTGCGTTGAAAAGATTGCCAAACCAAAAGCCTATTTTGAGATTGACGGGGTAGCGGCTGATCAAAGAGAATTTTGTGTAGATACTGCAATTTCTTTTAACAACCTTTCTACCGAAAACAACGGAACGGCAATTGTAAGCTACCTGTGGGATTTTGGCGACGGAACGTATTCCAATGCGTTTGAACCTACCCACACTTATACCAATCCGGGTGTTTATACCGTTATGCTTACTGTTACAAACAGTTGTAACTGCAGCGATGTTTATAAGATGAACATACGTATTACCGACGAAAAAGTTGTAGATATTGTTTGTGCCAGTGTGGTATGCGAAAACAGCCGCCAAACTTACAGTGTGAATGATGGCTGTGGCGGTGAATGGAAAGTAATAGGCGGCGATATTGTTGCCAACAACGGCACATCGATAGAAGTGGTTTGGAACCAGGTAGACCCTGCCGATGGTTTTGGATATGTAAGCTATCTTTCAAGATGTTCCTGCCCGTATTGGAATACGGTTAAAATACCGGTGATATTAGGTCATGCAAAAATTAAAGGACCCGATGTTATTTGCGAAGGCAAACAAGGCAGATTTACTTTACCGCAATGGCCAACAACTGATTTTATATGGGCGATTGATGGTAACGAATACCACCCGATGCTGGTACTTACCGATCAACGTAACGAAATTGTAATCGATGGTATGACTCCTGGTACTTATACTTTAAGTGTACGTTACCGTAACACCCTTATAGATGGAGGAAAATGTGGTGGAGAAGCTAAAATGCAGTTTAAAGTAGTAGAGAATGTAGAAATAGTTACCGATGAACCATTAACGGTTTGTACGGGCGAAACTAGAAATTTCTCATCGCATAACGGAATGCCGGTAAGCTGGGAAATAAGCTTAGGTGGTACCGGGGTACACACTGCTTTTGGACCAGGTACTTCGTATACTTTTAATACCGGCGGTGTTTACGTGGTAACGGCAAACAACAACGGCTGTATTAGCGATCCTGTGGTGGTAGATGTTATTGCAAAACCGGTACTTACGGGCACCATTAGCGGTCCGCCAAACGTATGTTTAAACGTACCTTATACTTATGAGATAAGCGAAAACGAACCGGGCGCTATTTACGTGTGGAGTGTCTCTTCGGGAACAGGTGCTGTGGTAGGCAGCAATGCAGGTACGCAGGCCGATTTTACCTTTGCAAGTCCTACGGCAACTATTCAGGTAGTAAAACAGATCGTGAAAAACGGCGTAACCTGCGAATCTGATCCGGTTTATTTTGATGTAAGCCAGATTGTGGTAACCCCGACCATTATAAACGATAGTGGTTTAAGTATGTTTTGCCCAAGCAGTATTTATACTTTTACTGCAAACACGGGCGGCGTTGATGTGGATCTTATAGAATGGGAGCTACAGCCGTCTAACTTTGGGAACATCATCAGTGGTGCGAATGATGGTGTGGTAACCATTGGTCTTAACGAGGCAAGCACTACGTTAAGTGGTACCTTATTATTAAAAGTTACTAAATGTAATACAGAGTTTACGTATCCGTTTACCATTAATTTGTTAGATAACCTTACAATAGATATTGGCACTATAGGTACTATTTGCCCTACAGAACCGTTTGACGTACCGCTTACATTTACCCCTGCGGGTATTGGTGGTGGAACGTTAGAGTTTTATTACAACGATACAAACATGTATTCTACTGCCTTTGCAGGTAATGGTTCATACACGGTTCCGCAAAATTTTGTACCAAGCAGCTCGGGTTCTGTTGCGGGTAATTTAACGGTAAAATGGGTAAACCCTAATGGTTGTACTACTACAATTGTAGCACACCAACAAGTAACCGTTTTACCATTAAATACGGTGGAATTATTTAATAATGGCAGTAATGTTATATGTCCTGCTAATACCTATACCAGAATGTTAGAAGCTACCTTCTCAACAGGTATTGCAGCATCATCTAACTTTATATGGTATTATAATGGCAGTCCAATTTCTGTAGCGGGCATACCTAACACACCGGAATTAACTTTAACAGATACAAATGGTTATTTCCAAGGAACAGGTGAATATTATGTTATGGTTAAAGATGTAAATGATTGTTGGATTACCTCTAACAAAATTTATTTGTATCAGGATTGTAGCACGGTAGATCCGGGCGGTCCGGGTAGCGGTTGCTCGTTAGGATTTAACCCTACACCAACTTTAACATATAGTTGGAGCGATTGTAATACCGTTAGTATTACCGCCGGATATAATACACCATTGACTAATATAGCATATTTTGGATGGGAGCCGGTAACGCCGGGTGCCGTTTTAGGAGCCAATACAATTACAACTGCTGATTTTGATATTTCAAAAGTGGGTGTGTATAAATTACGTCTTAAAGTACGTTATAACGGCTGCCCCGATACGTTTACGCAAATTGTAGAGGTACGCAAACATTACGAGCCTATACTGCTTTACAGCGTTACCTGCGATGGCAACAACCTGTACACCATTAAGTTAATAAACAACAGTAAAATGTTTAACATTAACCCAAGCCTGGTAACGTTAGAGTATTTATACGGTGCAGGCGTAATAGGTACAAACGTGCAACAGGTAACCTTAACGGGTATGGCACCGGGTACTTATACGTACAAGCTGCGTTTATCTACCGGGCAAACCACTGCTAACGGTACACCAATACTTGATTGCGAAACCGAAGTAACCATTGTGATTGACGGACCACCGGCACTTAATTTTACCATACCAAATGGTAACACCTACTGTGCCAACGACCCTATTACCTTAAGGCTGCCGGGCAGCACCATGTTACCGGGGTACACCTACAGATGGATATTTAACGGTACCAGCTATGTGGCAAGCAGCGTGGATACAGAAATCAGTTTTGCGGAGATAGATAATGGTTTACAAGAAATTAGATTAAAAGTAACTAACCAGTATGGCTGTGAGTTTGAGTCAATACCAGGACAAAATGTAACTATTAACGTAGCTAACTTTAGCGGTAGCATAGCACCCAACCCTGCCGATTTTTGCGAAGGAAGTGCCACACCATTAAGTTTTCAGGAAGATCCATTTACAAGCCCCCCTGCCGACATTATCTGGATGCGCGACAACGTACAGGTAGCTACGGGCTTAAGCTATTTGCCAACCCAAAGCGGCAGCTATTGGCCTGTGCTTATAGGCAGTAATGGCTGTAAAGATTACACCATGTCACAGTTTGCCCTTAGCTACAAACTGCGCAAACCGCCGTTTGCAAGCATTAGCGGCAGCACCAGCGTGTGCTTTGGCGAAAGCACCACCCTTACCGGTATCTTTACCGATACGGGCATAGAACACCGCTGGACGTTGAACGGAAACCCGGTTGCAGGTACCATGGGCAGTTGGGTTGCAGGCAACACCAACCTTACCTTAGACCTGAACGGTTTAACGCCGGGCAGCTACGATTACAGCTTTGAAACCCGTTACGTAACCGATACGGGTTGTACCAACAAATTTACGGTAACCGTAGTGGCACACCCACAGGTGGCAGCTCCTGTAATTACCTAGAACATAGATAATTGCCAGCCTTACACCTTACGCCTTACGGCAAGTGGCCCGGCAGCGGGCACCTACAACTGGAGCAACGGTGCCACCGGGCAAACCATTTACGTAACACAAGGTGGTGCGTACAGCGTTACCTATACCGCACCAACCGGTTGTACGGCAACCGGCTACATACAGGCACCGCACAACCCGGAGCGCGCGTTGTGGTTGGTACCAAGTGGTTGTTACACTATGTGTTTAAATAACGGCGAATACCTGTTAGGGCCGTTGGGTATTTATGAAGGATATGAGTGGACGATAAACGGTGCAACCTCGCAAAGCGGCAGCAACACCTATATACCTAACCAGGCTATTACCATGGCAGGTTATTACCAGCTAAACGTTTCCCAAATGGGTTGTACCTTTAGCAGTAAAACCCCACACATTACTGCTGGTAAAGATTGCGGAGTAAAACCTTGCAAATTCAGCGGTGGTATACGCAGTATAAAGGCTATACCGGGAGGTATTTATGAATTGTCGGTTTTCATAACTAACCCGTATACAACCCCTATCACTGTAAATATAAGTAGTCTTAACGGGTACGGTACTTATTCGCCAGCTACTGTAACACTAAATCCAGGCGGAAATCTAGTTAATCCTTTGTATTTTTATCCTAACAGCAGCTTTACACCGGGCGTGCCGGACGGTTTGATATTACAAACAGCAGATTGTATGGATGTTTGGGATTTCCGTTTCCCAAATCAATACTATCCTAAAGCTGCAGCAGTTGTGGTAGAACCGCAATTGGTACTGTCGCCAAACCCGGCGTACGAAACCACAATGGTAAGCTTTAATGTAGGTACCCAATACCAAAACGCACAAAGCATTACTTTGTATGATGTTACCGGCGTGCAGCGTGTAAAACGCGCGGTAAGCGACAAGCAGGGCGAAGTAATGTTAAATGTGAGCCATTTAGCACCGGGCACCTATATGGTAAACCTTGAAGCCGACGGCAAACACATAGCACAACAAAAATTAATTAAAAAATAGTTATTTTACCTTAACGGCGTTAAAAGTGCATGCTTTTAACGCCGTTTTTATTATTTTTATAACATTCTTATCATCCTAAACCGTCACTTCGAGTAACGAAGTGTATCGGGAAGTCTCTTTTTATCAACAACAAAACAAATCAACGATGGTCACAGAGCCTGAGGTTACTGAGCCCTGTCGAAGTATCGAAGTGCAACAACTAAACAATTTTAAAACATGAAAAATAAATTACATACCTCATGTCATGCTGAACTTGTTTCAGCATCTCATAAAATAATAAAACTAATTTTAATAGTACTGTTCCCTCTTTATGGACTAACAGCCTACGCCCAACAATACAACTGGCAGTGGGCAGTAAGCGGCGGCAGCCCTAACGGTAATGAATCGGCTACCGGTATAGGCAATAACTCCGAGCAAATCTTCGATATTAAAACAGGCAGCGACGGTAACTACTATTTTATAGCCACAATGAAAGGGTTGAATTTAACCCAGTTAAACGGGCAGCCGGTTACCACTTATAACAGCTCTTTGGGCGGTAACGATATTTTTATATTTTCTACCGACTGCGACGGTCAGGTACGTTGGAGCCAGGCAATCGGAGGACAAGGACCTAAAGACAGTGCTTATAATTTGGCATTAGACAGTAATGATAATGTTTATGTTGGTGCTTATGTAACAGGTGGTAGTACGTACTCTCTCCACTTTAGCCCTGATCCTACAGACGATGTTACACCATTCCCGGCAAATATGGATGCACATAAACGCATTTATTTGGTTAAATATGACAGTAACGGGGTGTTTCAGGAAAAAAAAGCATTACAGGGAACTGTTGATAATACAAATAATGATGCACAGCTATCAGATATCGTAATAAAAAACGATACCATACATTTTATAACCGGTTTACGGCCCGGTACGCACTTAGACAACAATGTAACCGTACCAAATACTATTACAGGGTTACAGTATTTTTTAGCTAAATATGATACCGATTTAAACTATGTAAGCAGTATGTTATTACCAATAGCCGATGGCACAGGATTTAATGGTGGTTATGGTCCTGTTACCCGTTTTGCTTATGACGAGAATTTAAACAGATATTATTTAGCAGGAATGCGTTCTATAACGATCAATGATCTAATTATACCATTAACCTATGACGGCGATCCTTTTGTAGAACGTTCGTATATCCTGGCATTTAACGGCATTGGCAGCACTACGGGTATTGACGGCAGTGAAGCATGGCGCCGCGAAATTTATTCAGATCCGCATCCATCATTTGGTGATGTAATACAAAATTGTATTACTTCCTTAGTTATAGATGCTAATTCTGACGTATATGTGGCAGGTACTTTTTATACCTATGACAGCCAAAACCTTTTACCAATAAAGGTTTACGACCCTTCTGATACACAGGTTACTCCCTATATCTTTACCCCGGGTATTTATAGTAAAATACCTACGGTAATAAAGTTAAATGGTAATGATGGCACGGTACAATGGGCAAAAACACCAACGGCTTATGCATCAAACTTTACCACAGCACCAGGTTCAGTACTGGATAAAGGGCTGGCTATAAGGGGAAATGAAATAGCTTTTGGAAGCCCTAATGGCTATTTTATATGGGACAGTTTTGTTAATAATCCACCACAATTTAGGCGACCAGATGCTGCTTTATTACGCTTTGACAAACAAACCGGTAACACGGTAGGTATGCACTTAATACCCGGCGATATTAATTCTTCAGATTTTATGACAGCAGTAGCTGTTGATAACGACGGTAATTATGTAACCGGTGGTGCTTTTTATACTACTTTGTTTACAAACAACGCTAATGTAAACCAGTTGGTATCCAGTGGCGGCAACGATTTCTTTGTAGCCAAGCTGGCGGCAAGTGTTTGCGGTACACCCGTTAGCACCGATAAATTTAACAAGCTAAACGTAAACGTTTACCCCAACCCAACCACTGATATAGTAAACATAGAAACCGGCGAAACCCTGCATAACTATGAGGTGTATAATGTTTTAGGACAACAAATACAAAAAGGTATGTTTGACAACAACCAAATTAACCTACACGGAGCAACAGCAGGTACGTATTTTATAAAAGTTACCACCACCCAAGGCAGCACTGCTACGGTAAAAGTGGTTAAAAAGTAGTTATATAGTCAAAAGTCTAATGTCAAAAGTCGAAAGTCAAACGGTTGCTGAGCTTTTTGAAGTGACATTTTTTATTAATAAGCATTAACTAGCTCCGATAGTTTAAAAGCTGTCGGGGTTATTATGCTTTATTTTATACTATTCTTTGTTATACTGAACCGTCACTTCGAGTAACGCAGTGTATCGAGAAGTCAACAAATCAACACATAAACGATTAACCGATTCAACAAATCAACAATATAACTATGAAAAATAAATTACATACAATATCATGTCATCCTATGTTTGCATAAGGAAGTTCTTTGAATATTTATTAAATTTATTTCA
>CAMLFV010000060.1 GCA_946479395.1 uncultured Flavobacterium sp.
GATGCGTATTTGCGAAAAGATAAATCTGCGTTAGCTGCCGAAGAAGCAGTTTGGTGGGAATAGTTAAACAACTTTAATTTGGCTTCCATCTTCATCGGTTTTTGTGATTTGTAACGCAACGGGAATGCGTTCTTTAAGTTCTTCAACGTGCGAAATAATGCCCACAATACGGTTTTCTTTGTGCAGGTTGTTTAATGTTTCAAACACAATATTGACTGATTCGGCATCTTGCGTACCAAAACCTTCGTCGATAAAGAAAAAGTTTTTGCTCGCAACGCTGTTTGTCTGCACGCTTTCTGCCAATGCCAATGCCAAACTCAACGAAACCTGAAACGATTGCCCGCCTGAAAGCGTTTTCACACTGCGCGTTCTGCCTTCGTTTAAATAATCGATTACTTCAAAATCGTTTGATTCGTTAACCTGTAAACTCAATTGGTTTCGCGTCATTTTACGGAAACGCACATTCGCATTTTCGCACAATTGTTTCAAATAAATCGACGAAACATACTGAACAAAACCGGCAGCTTTAAACAAATTGCTCATTGTTTTCAGGTTTTCTGCTCGTTTTTTAAGTTGATCCAACGTTTGTAGCAATTCTTTTTTCTGATTAAAAGCTTCGGTTAAACGAGTAATTTCTGCGTTGGTTTTGGTAACGTTTTCGGTTGCAGTTTTTAATTCGATTTCGGCAGTTTCAAAATCTTTTTCGTACTGATAATAAGCCGTTTCATTGAAAATTTCGTCTTTTAGTTTAACTTCTAATTCCTGAATTTGATTATTCAATGTTTTGTACGCAACCGTAAATTCTTCAATTTCTTTTCGGAGAACTTCTATATTCAAGTTTAAATGAAGTATTTCAACAACTTTTTCTTTGTTTTCGATATTTTGATCGGTCAGATTTTTGTTGAAAAGATCGTTTAGTTCTTCCAGATTTTTATTAAGATCGAACAATTGTTTTTCAGTTGATAGAATCGATGCTTTTTGAACCTGAATTTGAGTATTTAACTGATTAAACTTTTGGTTATATTGGTTAAAATCAGTTTCAATTTTTTGATTGAATGTTTTTAAATCTCTTAATTTTTGTTCGATTTCATCAACAGAAAAAGTCTTAAAATCTGCGAAATCAAGAACTTTTAAATTGCTTAAATTCTGATTGATTTGTGCTTGTTTTTCTGTTTCGTCTAACTTAAATTTCTCTAAAGCTTTTTTATATTTTTCTGCTGTTTCCTGTTGATTTTCTAATTGTGCTCTTTGCTCTGAAATGAATTTATTTTTAGTTTCGATTTGCTTTGTTAAATTAAAAGATGCTTGTTTTTTCTGCTGAAAATCCTCAAATTCATCTGCATTAAAATCGCTCCAAATAAAACCTGCGTTATGTTTAAGTATTTGATTTTTCAAATCTTCTAAACGATTATTCTCGTTAACGAATTGGTCTTGAAACATTGTAAGTTTCTGAATTTTTTGTCGAATTTTATTAGCAAACTCAACATGATTATTCTGCTTCTCATCAACTAAATCTATTTCGTTTTGAATTTCGTTTAAGTGCAAAGTAACATCATTCAACGTCAAAATTTCAGGATGTTCTAACGATCCGCAAAGCGGACAAGCCTCGCCGTTATGTAAGTTGTGTGCAAAATGAGCTAATTCTTGCTGAACTTGAAACGATTGTAGTTTTGCAGTTAATTCCTTTTTTTGTTGTGAAAAAGTATCGTTTAAAGTTTTTACATCATTTTCAAACGTTGAAATTTCAATGTTATGACTGATTAATTCATTCTCAATGAGCTGATTTTCGCTTTTTAACTGATTGTTTTTCTGCTCTTGCAGACTCCAATCTTTCTCAAAATGTTGTTTTTTGCTGAACCAATCGCCTACATTGATTAAAACAGTGGTTTCAATTTGATTTTTTGCAAGATTGTTTATTTCAATTTCAGTTTCTTTTATGGTTTGCTGTAATTGATTAACAATTTGTTCTATTTCGCGAACTTTAGCTTCACCGTTAGAAGTTCTAATTTTTAACTCCACAACATCAGCAGTAAACTGAATTATTTTCGCAATAAAATCTAAATCGTTTTCTTGTAAGCGTTTGTTTGGTAAATCGTTAATGTATGGTTTTAATTCGTTAATTGCAGCTTCAATCTTAAGCAATTCAGCTTCTGAATTTTGTAAAAGTGTTTTGTCTGTTGCTAATTGATGGGTTTTTTCTTGAATCTCACTTTCGGTTTTTTTAATGTCAACCAACAACTGATTAAACGTTTTGTAAACACGCTCGTAAATTTCTAATTCCGTTTTTTTCTGATCAATTGTAGGTTTTTGAATTTTGAATGCTTCAAATTGGTCTTTCTTATTTTGTAACGATTCAAAGTCGGTTTTTATACTTTTTAAGTGTTGTAATTTTTCGTTTATCGCTTTAAAAACAGTTTGTTTTTCGGTTTGAATTGTCTCTTCTTCTAAAAGTTTTTCTTTTAAAATCGTAATGTTTTCTTCGGAAACTTCATCGTATCCCGACAATTTTCCTTCTAACTGATTCAACTCGGTTAGATTTCTACTGTTTAAAACCGAAACTTTATCAGACAGATCAAATCGATGCAGTTTAAAAATTTCTTTCATCATTTGGGTTCTGTCTTTGGCACCTAATTCAATAAATTCTTTAAACTGACCTTGCGGAATAATGATGGTTCGTTTGAAATTATCGTAGCTTAAACCTATAATTTCTTGCGCATTGCTATGATTCAACGGAATCCAATCGTTATTTATCCATTCGTAAAAAACAACCGTTGGCGTTTTAATATCATCAAACCGTTTAGAATTTCGCTTAAATTCACGAGTTACCCGAAATATTTTGTCTTCGTAATTATAAAAATCGAACGCAATAAATGCTGTGTCCGATTTTAAATTCATCATATTATATGCGCGCTTGTCTTGCTTGTTTAAGCGTTCGGTTTCGCCGTACAACGCAAAAGTAATAGCTTCTAAAATGGATGACTTTCCCGATCCAACCGAACCAAAAATGCCGAATAAACCTGCATTTATCAGGTTTTCAAAATCAATGGTTTGTCTTTTTTGGTACGAATACAAACCTTCTATTGTGAGTTTAATTGGGATCATAAATTAATTCTGTAAGGGATTGAACAAAGAGAAAAGATGATAGACTAAAGACATTGCTTTTATCTTTCACTATTATTTAAAACTTCGTTAAACAAATCCATTAATTCATTGTTTGGTTCTTGGTTGGCGTTTTTCGATTTGAAATAATCTTTAAACAAATCTTTAATGTCTTGATTTAGATTGATTTCTTTTGCTGAAATTTCGTCTGCACCACTATTTTTTACTTTCGGAATTAAATGCACAATGCCGGAATGTGCCTGAAAAATAGACTTTCGTTCATCGGTGGTTAAAAAAGTATCGGTTTCCATAGTCAATTCTACCAACGTATCCGGATTTTCCAACAACCAGTTTACCGCATCATCAACCAACTGAAAAGTCTTACGAACCAACGCTTTTCCTTTGGTAAGATTTATTTTCGTAAATGTTACATTTTGATTTGGCTGTGCATTGATGACAGAAACATATTTGGTTTGACCGGCTTCGCTAAAGCTGTAACACAATGGTGACGACGAATAAACAACGGGTTTTTCGGTTGTGCCGATGTTGTTAAACGCATGTAAATGACCTAAAGCAGTGTATTGAATTTGCGACGGAATACAATCTGAATAAACCATATCTGCAGTACCAATTTTAATGGGCTTTTCGCCTTCGGGTTCTTCTAAAAGGGTAGTGCCGCGTTTGTTCATGTATAAATGTGAGATCAGCAGGTTTACGCCTTTGTCATCACAAAATTCATCGGCAATTTTTGTCCATTGATCTTTTAAAACACTGTTTAACTGCTCTTCTTTTTCTTCGCCAAAGTACTGTTTTAAACGAATTTCGTTTGCATAAGCAGTATGAATAATTCTGATTGGGAAATCGATGTTTTTTATGTTTAATTCGATAAAACCTTCGGTAGATTTTTCGATTTTAAAATGATCCAATTCAGACAGATTGACTTTTTCGTTAGGATAACCAATTAATATAATTCCGCATTCACGTGCCAAAGGATCGGGTGCATTGATACGATCGGGCGAATCATGGTTGCCGGCAATGGCAATCACTGGTCGTTTTGCATTGTTTGCAAGTCGTTTTAAAGTTTTGTAGAACAAATCAACCGCTTCAACCGCCGGATTAAAAGCATCAAACAAATCGCCGGCAATCAAAATTAAATCTACATTTTCGCAATCGGCAATTTCTACGATTTCGTTCATTACATCAATCTGTTCTTCAAATCGTGAAAAACCGTCTAAACGTTTTCCTAAATGCCAATCGGCTGTATGCAGAATTTTCATATTATTCTTGTTGTAAATCTTAGTTGTTTTGCTGGTTGAATTGTTGCTGGATCTGTTTTAATCGTTCTTTTCGAAGCGCTTCGGCATTGCTTGCTTTTTGCTTTTTTTGATCGACCTTTTTCTTATGAGCCAATCGGTTGGTTTCGTTTCTTCTTCCCATATCAAATATAAATTGAAGTTAAGACATTAATTGTCGTTTAGAAATGTTCCCGAAACATAATACCAGCGATCGTTCATTTTTTGAAACACCGATAATTCGTGATGTACTTGTTCGTTTTGATTTTGATCGATATAATATGCCTTGAATTCTACCTGATTTATGGTTGGAAGATTAACGATTTCTAACTTTACCCATTGATTAATTTCGCCCCATTCCTGAAGTTCTTCTTTGGTATGAAATTCACGTTTTGCCGGTAAGGTTGTGTTCATTAAATAGTCACCGTTTGGAATGGCAAAGGCTGAAAAGCGCGAACGCATCAAGGCTTCGGCAGTCGGGGCGTATTTTTCTTTCGTGTGATAAGGCTCACAACATTCTGCGTATAATTTATTGGAACAACACGGACAATTCATTGTATAATGTTTTTTCAAAAATACGCATAAAAAAAGAGGCGTAAATGCCCCTTTTAATCTTTTTTATGCTTGATTATTCTTCTGCTTGTTGTAAAGCTTCGGCACTTGCATATTTCATAACCAAACCTTGCATAGTCATATTAACTTCGTTACTTAAAGTACCAGCTTTTTGTTCAAAAGTGGTCTTATCTTTAGGTTCAAGAACAGTTACTTCTTTAGTTTCGGCAAATTTTTTGTTTGCAGCTTTTAATTCGGCAGCATCATAATTTTCATCAACCAATTTAGAGAAATCTGTTACAAAACCATTTACCAATGCATCGAACTCTTTATTAAAATCATCAACTTTAGCTGTATCAATCATTGGTAGTATTTGTTGTTTCACACCATCAATATTAGCTTTCATGCCCATGTTGTCAACAAACGTTTTAGCATCTTGTGTTTGGGCGAAACCTGTTTGAACTGCAAGCAGCATGATTGCGCCATAAATAAACTTTTTCATAATTTTTTATTTAAAATAGACATCTAAATTACTACTTTTTTTAATTTATATGCTATTGATTAACATTATTACAACAAAAAACGAGGTTTATTCAACCCCGTTTTTATAATTATTGCATGTATTTCATTAAGATTCCTTGTAGTTGCATTTGCCATTCTTGCATACCTTTCATCTGATCTTTTAAGATTTTTGGCGTTGATTCTTGCATCTTTTTACCTAATGGCGAGTTATAAAATTCAATCATTTTTTTAACATCATCATGGGTATAATATTTCATCATGGCTTCTGCTGTTTTTTCATAAAGATCTGGCATAATTGCATCAATATCTTTTTTGAAATCTGCTCTTTTATCAGCAGGAATCTGTTCAATAACTGGCTCTAATAAAGCTGTAATATTAGCTGTTGTTCCAGATATTTTAACCATTTCAATAACATCTTTCTTAAAATCCCCCGATTGAGCTGAGACAAATTGTACTGATAACAACATTGTTGCAGCTATAAATAAATTTTTCATGTGCTGTATTTTATAAATTAAAGTTAATTCCTTGTGCCAATGGCAATTCTGTACCGTAATTAATGGTGTTTGTTTGACGGCGCATATACACTTTCCAAGCATCAGAACCCGATTCGCGTCCGCCACCTGTTTCTTTTTCACCACCAAAAGCGCCACCAATTTCTGCACCCGATGTACCAATGTTTACGTTTGCAATACCACAGTCTGATCCTGCGTGTGACAAGAACAATTCTGCTTCGCGTAAATTGTTTGTGAAAATTGAAGATGATAATCCTTGAGGAACTCCGTTTTGCATATCAATAGCTTCTTCAATCGTACTGTATTTCATTACATATAAAATTGGTGCAAACGTTTCTTCCTGAACAATTTCGAAATCGTTTTTAGCTTCAATAATACATGGTTTTACATAACAACCGCTTTCGTAACCAGCACCTTCTACCACACCGCCTTCAACAACAATTTTACCACCTTCGGTTTTTGCTTTTTCAATTGCTTTTAAGTAATCTTCAACAGCTTTTGTATCGATAAGCGGACCCACGTGATTTGCAGCATCTAAAGGATCGCCAATTCTCAACTGTCCGTACGCATTTTTCAATGTTTCGATTGTTTTATCATAAACGCTTTCATGAACAATTAAACGACGGGTTGATGTACAACGCTGACCTGCAGTTCCTACTGCTCCGAAAACCGCACCAACTAAAACCATGTTTAAATCTGAATGTTCTGATACAATAATGGCGTTGTTTCCACCCAACTCTAAAATAGTTTTACCAAAACGTTCTGCAACTGTTTTTGATACGTGACGACCAATACGAGTTGATCCTGTAAAAGAAACCAACGGTACGCGTTTGTCATTGTTCATTAAATCGCCCGAAGCATTTCCTGTAACTAAACAGCTAACACCTTCTGGTACATTATTTTTTTGGAATACTTTTGAAATGATATTCTGACATGCAATAGCACATAATGGCGTTTTAGAACTTGGTTTCCAAACACAAACATCACCACAAACCCAAGCCAAAGCTGCATTCCAAGACCAAACAGCTACCGGAAAGTTAAATGCAGAAATAATTCCTACAATTCCAAGCGGATGATACTGCTCATACATGCGGTGCATTGGTCGTTCTGAATGCATTGTTAAACCATATAACTGGCGAGATAAACCTACCGCAAAGTCACAGATATCAATCATTTCCTGAACTTCACCTAAACCTTCTTGTAAGCTTTTACCCATTTCGTACGAAACCAATTTACCTAAAGCATCTTTGTTTTCGCGTAACGCATCACCAACCTGACGTACAATTTCGCCACGTTTTGGTGCAGGTACTAATCTCCATTCTTTAAAAGCCTTTTCGGCAGTTGTCATTACTTTTTCGTAATCACTGTTAGATGATGTTTGAACCGTACCGATTAACGAACCGTTTACTGGTGTGTATGATGAAATTTCTGATCCGTTTGCAAACCACTGTGTTCCTGTTGATGAACCCAGGTTTGTGCTGTTTAAGCCTAATTGCGATAAAATTGTTTTCATTGCTTTTTTATGATAATATTCTGTTTTTATATAGTTTTTGTAAGATACTAAAATTATGTTGATTAACCAACAAAACGCTCGTCTGCTTCCATAACCGTTCCGCATTTTTTGCAGGTACGCAAATCTTCCGACGAATAGAAATGTTTAAAATGAGGCAGAAAATCGGTTTCTATATTTTCTAACGGAAAATAAACTTCGTACAGTTTTTCGTTACAGTTTTCGCAGAACCATAGCAAGCCGTCTTTAGCATCAGCATTATCGCGTTTCATTTCTACAACCAAACCAACCGATCCTTCTGTTCTAATTGGTGAATGCGGTGTTTTAGCTGGTAAAAGAAATACGTCACCTGCGTTTAATTCCATCACCTCTTTACCATTTTCGGTTTGAACGGCAACTGAAATACTTCCTTCTAACTGAAAAAAGAACTCGTCGGTTTCGTTGTAATGATAATCTTTACGGGCATTTGGTCCGCCTACAACCATTACAATAAAATCGCCCGATTCTGTGTAAATATTCTTGTTGCCAACAGGCGGTTTTAGCAAACCTCTGTTTTTATCAATCCAATTCTTTAAATTAAAAGGTTTCTTCATTTCCATAATTATTTAGCGCTTAACCACGATTGCGGGTTGTTGTAATCACTGTTTTTGGTAATAAGGAATTTTAAAACCGATGCGCCTTCAAAATTGGTTCCAACGGTTCCGATTTTTTGTTTGGTTGATACTTTTTGTCCTTTTGATACACTTACCGATGCTAAGTTTTGATACACCGTAATGTATTCTCCGTGACGAATAAATACCGTTCTTGAATTTCCGATTACCTGAATTTGAGAAACTTCACCTTCAAAAACACTGCGAACAGTAGATCCTTTTTCGGTGCTGATTTCAATTCCGTGATTTTCGTATTCAATATCGTATTCCGGATGTTTAACCGTTCCATAACGTGAAGAAATATATCCTTTTTCAACCGGCCAAGGCAAACGTCCGCGGTTATTGCTAAAACTTGTTGCCAAAGCTTTTTCTTCCGGCGTCATATCAAACTTACCGGCAGAACTTGTTGTTGTAACTGTTGGTTTTGATGTTGTTTTAGTACCCGATTTTGCGTTGCGCGCTTCTTCTTCGCGTTTTCTTCGTGCTTCTTCTTCACGTCGCTTGCGGTTCTCTTCTTCAATAATCTTTTTAATGATCGCTTTAATTTGTTGGTCAATCTTTTTAGTTTCCTGTTGTTTGGTTTTAATTTGCGAGCTGTATTTTTTGCTGTCTTTTTTAACAAGCGTCATTAATTCGGTTTGTTTGCTTTTTTCAACCTCTAATTCTTTACGCTGACTTTGTTGTTCGTTTTGAATAACTTGCTGTTTGTTTTTTTGCGCTTCCATGTGGGCAGAAATTCGCTCTAATTCTTCAAATTTTGCTCGAATTTCATCTCCTTGAGATTTGCGGTATTTGGCATATTGCTTAATATACTGCATACGTTTGTAGGCTTGCAAAAAGTTGTTACTCGATAAAATGAACATGATGCGGTTTTGTTCCGATCGAGATTTGTATGATTTCACGATTGTTTTGGCGTAATCGTCTTTTAAAACAGCCAATTCACGTCTTAATTTGTTTGCCGCCAGCGTGTTTACGTAAATATCGTTAGATAAAGTTCGTATCTGTTTTTGCGAATTGTTAATTAATTCAGTTTGAAGTTTTATTTTTTTATTCTGCTCATTTAATTCAGCCAAAATATTGCGTTCTTGCTTTTTATTGGTATTAAGCAGGGTTTGAAATTCTTTAATCTCTTTTAAAATGGCTGCTTTTCGCTCTTCCAGCTTGCGTTGTTCTGCTGCATAATCTTGTTGAGCGAATGTATTAAACGATAAAAATAATAGTATGATGGATAAAATGCGACGCATTAGCTTGAATTTTGTTCAAAAATAACTAAATTTTTATTGCTTTGGAACCACTTGGGATTTTATATTTAAAATCAACCGATTGGTTTACCGAAACTTTTTTGTAATCGATTCTTATTTGCACATCGTCTTTACGCATAGCGTGAATTTTTATTTCTTTTGGAAGATAGATGTTGTCGCTTGACTGATACGACGGATATTGAATAAGCAGTTTATCTGCCGATTTATCTTCGGTTACCTCTGTAGATGCCACCTGATTTTTCGATCCTAACACCAAACGCATTAAAAACTGGTTCAGTTTTAACTCTAATTCATTGCTTTTTATTTTTTGATAATCGTTTGTGTTTAAATCGTAAAAAGCCTTACCTAGCAACAAATTTTCTACGTTTTCGTAAGTAACTTCGGTTCCTAAAAAGTCTTTAATAAATTTATAGTTGCCATCGTAATGTGTGCCGTTTACAATTTCGTAGTAGCTTGCACGTTCAGGCGTTAAATAAACCTTGGCACCCGTAATTCCGAACATTTTTACAGAAATTAAAATCTGCTTGTTTTTTTCTATTCTGATATCAGCTCTTGGCGACTGATCCATGTTTTTGTCTTTATAATCAACATCGGCAGTAATGCTTAACGTATTAAAATCGTTAAACAGCGCATAATGATCGGTAGCGATTTCGGTAACAGCTTTCTTGTTTGCTTTTTTTGAAGTGTTTTCGGGTTTTGGTTCTGCAATAATAGTTTCTGCAGTATTTTCGGTTTGATTTTCCGGCGCAGGCGTATTTTTCTTTGACGATTTACACGAAACCGCAAAAAGAGCTATACTTAATATGATAAAAAATTGTTTCATTCTTGAAATTAAAACTATAAAGAAACAAAAAAATCCGCGAACACGGATTTTTTTATGATTATTCTAACACACTGTAATCGCCTATACTTATGTTGGTAAACTTACCGTTAAAGCTTGCAAAATTACCAATCATTGCATTGTCTAGATCGGCATTTTTTACGGTGGCGTTGGTTTGTATCAAACTGTTTTTAATAGTAGCGTTTTCTACTTTTGAATGATCGCCCAAAGAAACATTCGGTCCCACAGTTGCGTTTTTAAGCACTACATTTTCGCCAATATAACACGGCGGAATAATAGTTGAATTTTCTATAACAGCTGTTGATGCCACAAGGTTCTCATTATCGTCATGCAAAAAGTTCAACATACGGTTATTGGTATCAACTGTTACGTTTTTGTTTCCACAATCCATCCATTCATCAACTTTACCAGGAACAAAACGCAAACCTTTCTGCTTCATGTTTTCCAAAGCATCGGTTAACTGATATTCTCCGCCTTTTTCAATTTTATTATTTAAAAGATATTCTAATTCGCTTCGTAAATTTTCGGCAGATTTAAAGAAATAAATTCCGATAATTGCTAAATCCGAAACAAATTCTGTTGGTTTTTCAACAAAATCTACAATCTCGTTTTTATCGTTCAATTGAACTACTCCAAACGCCGATGGATCTTCTACAGCCTTAACCCAAATAACAGAATCGGCAGAAGCATCTAACGTAAAATCGGCACGGAACAACGTATCTGCATACGCAACCACGATTGGTCCCTGCATACTTTCTTTGGCACACAAAATGGCATGAGCTGTTCCCAATGCTTCGTTTTGATAACAAATAGTTCCTTTAGCGCCTAACTTTTCTGCAATGGCAACTAAATCTTTCTCTACTTTTTTACCGAAACTTTCGTGGATGATGAACGCAATTTCATCGATTGGCTGATTAATTACTTTGGCAATATCTTCTACCAAACGGTGAACAATTGGCTTGCCTGCAATTGGAATTAATGGTTTTGGAGTTGTTAATGTATGTGGACGTAAGCGTGAACCACGACCCGCCATTGGTACGATTATTTTCATTTTATTTTAAAATTTTTATTTTTAACTCCGTCAGAGTTTTAAACTCTAACGGAGTTAACTTAAATGTCTAAAGTTATTTTACACCAGTACTGCCAAATCCGCCTGCACCGCGTTCTGTTGTTGATAATTCTTCTGTTTCTACCCATTCGGCACGTTCGTGCTTTGCAATGACCATTTGCGCAATGCGTTCGCCGTTTTCTACCACGAAGGTTTCTTTTGATAAATTGGCTAAAATAACACCGACTTCACCACGGTAATCAGCATCAATTGTTCCTGGTGAATTTAAACAGGTAATTCCTTTTTTTAATGCCAAACCACTACGCGGGCGCACTTGTGCTTCGTAACCAATTGGTAATTCCATAAACAAACCTGTTGGTATTAAAACACGATCCATAGGTTCTATGACGATTGGTTGAGTTAGGTTTGCACGCAGATCCATTCCTGCCGAAGCAATTGTTTCGTAGCTTGGTAAGGCGTGTTGCGATTTGTTGATAATATTTATTTTCATTTTTTTAAAACAGATTTTAATATGCGTTGAATCATTACTTTTTCGTTATAATAAATCAATCCCACGAATATAAGAATGAATGTTATTCCAACGAAATAATTCTCTCTGAAATTGTAAAAGTATCCAAAAGAAAACAAAACGGCGGTTCCCAAATAAAGTGCAATTGCTTTTTTATCATACGGAATTGGATACGATTTTTGCCCCAACACAAACGAAATAAGCATCATTGTTGCGTAGGCTGCTAAAGTCGTGATGGCAGATCCGATTAAACCAATTTTTGGAATTAAGATATAATTCAACACAACTGTTACAATTGCTCCGAAAACCGAAATATAGGCTCCGATTTTTGTCTTGTCTTGAATTTTGTACCAAACCGATAAATTAGTATAGATACCCAACATTAAGTTTGCTAAAATAATGTACGGAACAATTTCCATTGCAAACCAATATTCTTTTTTCGGTATATAAAACAGCTTGATTAAGTCGGCAAAAACTACAATTACAATCATTGTGAAACTTCCAAAAATAATGAAATACTTTGTTATGGTTGCATATTTTACCGGAGCATCGTCATTCTTTGCATAGCTAAAAAAGAAAGGTTCAATTCCCAATGAATAAGCCATGCGGAATAACACCATAAAAACACCAATTTTATAGATCGCACCGTAACTCGCCAAACCTAAATCTACAAAGCTTTCGGGTAGTAATTCTTCTAAAAACACTTTGTCAAATGTTTCATTTACAACAAATGCCAAACCGCCAATCATAACAGGAAAGCTGTACATAACCATTTCTTTCCAAAGCTGTTTGTTGAATTTTAACTGCAACCTTAAATAGTATTTAGAAAGCAACAGAATTGTAACCAAACTGGCAATGATGTTCGATAAAAATAAATACCCAACCTGAAAATCTGCTTGATAATAATTTTGCAACCACGAGTTTTGATTGTTTTCTAAAGATTTAGGTATTATGTATAAAAACAAAACCGTCAGCGTTGTATTTACTAAAACATTGGTGATTTTTATAAAGCTGTATTTTACTGGTCGTTGTTCGGCACGCAAAATAGCAAACGGTATTACCGCCAAACTATCTAAAACTAAAATCCAGATTAAGTAGCTTACAACGGTAGGTGAAATCCCAAAATAAGTATCAATATAACTTTTAAAAGCATAAACGCCTATTAAAAATACAGCGCAAACAGCCATTAAAAACAAAATAGTATTGTTTATAACTTCTTGTTTGTTTTCTTGTTTGTTATAGAAACGAAAGAAAGCGGTTTCCATACCAAACGAAAGCACCACGTTAAAAAACATCATCCACGAAAAAATCAATGTATAATCGGCATAAGCATCTTTAGGCAGCCAATCGATATGAAGTGGCGCCATAAAAAAACCAATCATTTTAGGAATAACAGTGGCTATTCCGTAGATTAAGGTGGTTTTAAACAGATTTTTGTAAACGCTCAAAATAATTAATTTTTAAAGTAAAGTGGGTTTAAAAAATGTTCTACTTGTTGTTTAGGCAGTTTTATAATGGTTGATCCTTGTACATACGGCGCAATTTCGTACGGATTGTAATGTAAAATCCATTCGGTTCTGGTTTCGTAAAAGTTTTCGGGTAATTTAAATTGGTTGTTTTCAAAAGTAAATCCGGCATCGTTCAAGTTGCCCGAAATGTTCAGCTGTTTTTTAAATTCAGTTTCGGCAAAGTTTTTAAATCCTTCAAAATTAATGAACAGATCTTTTGTCGGAATGGTATTTCCTGTTGATAAATCAAACAAGAAAACCTTTGAAGCCTGCATTCCGTGTGCGCCACCTGTAAAAATGTAATAATCCCAAACCACCTGATAAACTTTAGGCGATACCTCTTTATGATTCACTTTAAAATTAGCTTCCCACGCAACAGCATGATCCGGATATGTTCGGTAAACTTCGTTATAATTATGAATAAAGTTTAATGCCAGTGTATCGTACGAACTGGTTTTTTTATCGTTCTGAAGAGCTACAACACTTTGAACAAACTTAAAAAAACGATCGTTCATAGATTTTGAAATCGCTTCGTTGCCCGATACAAACGGAATTTCGAAATGCACATACGTGCAATTTCCTTCGGTACAGTCCAAATCTGATTTAAGATCGTAGGTTTTAGTGATAATTTGCAGCGGAATTTCCTTCTTACAGCTCACAAAACCAAT
>CAMLFV010000061.1 GCA_946479395.1 uncultured Flavobacterium sp.
CCACCGGCACAACCAATATCAATTTCATCATCTTCTTCGGTATCCAAATTCAATAATATATCGCCCGTTAACAATCCGCCTTTTAAGCCCATTGCGCCTGTCATTCCTGTTTCTTCATCAATAGTAAACAAAGCTTCAATTGCAGGATGTTCTATTTCTTTTGAAGCCAAAACCGCCATAATTGTTGCTACCCCAATACCATTATCGGCACCTAAAGTAGTTCCTTTCGCACGAACCCAGTCTTCATCAACATACATATCAATTCCCTGTGTATCAAAATCGAAAACGGTGTCGTTGTTTTTTTGGTGAACCATGTCTAAATGCGACTGTAAAACGATTGTTTTACGATTCTCCATACCAGCTGTTGCAGGCTTTTTAACAATTACGTTACCAACTTCATCAACAATGGTTTCCAAACCTAAATTTTCCCCGAACTGTTTCATGAAAGCAATCACACGTTCTTCTTTTTTTGACGGACGCGGAACTGCATTTAAATCTGCAAAATGATTCCACAATGGTAGTGGCTCTAAATTGCGAATATCTTGACTCATATCTTTTAAATTTTAACCAAAGTTACTTATTATAAAACAAAAAAGCCACTTTAAACTGGGTTTAAAATGGCTGTCATACAAAATAAAAACAATAATTATTTTTAAGGTTACGCAACAATATATTTGTCAAATAACTTCTGTGCTTTTTTCTTTGTTACTTCTTTTTTATATTTTTTTTCAGAATCAATGTAAAACACCGGTGCATTTTTACACATTCCTTGGCATTTCATTTTTTCTAACGAAACATTTTGATTTAAACCTGTTTCTTTTAGTAATTCTTTTAGGCAATTTTTTGCTTCTTCGTTATATCTGCAACATTTTTTTCCATCGCAAAAATAAATTACTTCATTAAAAGATTTACATTTACTCATTATCCTTATCTTTAACGAGTACAAATATAAATAATTATTTTTATTTATTCTAAATAAAATATTTAAATGAAAAAAAAATATTTCTTTTTAATTGTTTTACTGTTTTTTGTAAGTTTTAGCTACCTTTTAGCCCCAATGTTTCCACAATTTTTTACAGATATTTATACGGAGAAAATTTACAGTTATTTAGATCGTTTCTTACATTTAATATCGAACATATTTCCGTTTTCATTGGGCGATGTATTTTATGCAGTTGTTGTAATTTACTTTATTTACAAGTGTTTTGTATTGATAAAAAGAAAATTGTATAAAGATTTTGGTGTTTTTATGCTGACTTCGGTTTTACTGTTCTTCGGAATTTTTCAGCTTTTTTGGGGATTTAATAATTACAAATTTTCAGTGGCGCATCAGTTAAAGTTAGAAAGAAGTTATACGCAAGCCGAATTAGATTCGATTACCAAAAAATTGACAGAAATTGTAAACAACCAGCAGTTTTTGATCACGAAAGATTCATTAAAAGAAGTATCGATTGATAAAGATTTGGAATTATTCAACAAAACTGCCAAATTGAACTATACAAAACTGCCAGATCATTTAAAGGAAATTTTGACAGATAATAAAATCAATAATGTAAAACCATCGTTTTATTCATATTTACAGTCATATACCGGCTTTAGCGGATATTTTAATCCGTTTACACATGAAAATCACTTAAATATTGAAATTCCAACCATTGGAATGCCTGTTACCGTGGCACATGAAATGGCACATCAGTTGGGAATTGCAAGCGAAACCGAAGCTAATTTTTATGGTTATAAAGTTATGTTGCAAAGCACTGATTTAAAGTTTAAATATGCGGCGAATTTATACGCTTTAAAATATTGTTTAAAGCAGTACAGATACGAAAACGAAGAAACATATAAGTTACTTTTTAACCGTTTAAATGTTGGCGTTCAGCAAAATATATTGGAAAGCGAACAATTTTGGCTACGTAAAAGAAATGTTTCTTCGTATTTTTTTAAGAATCTTTATGGGAGGTTTTTAAAAATTAACAACCAGAAAGACGGAATTCAATCTTATAATAAATTTGTTGGTTTATTGATTAATTATAATAAAAAATATCCTCAAGATTAATTTTCGGTTTGCTTTATGTCTCGATTTTTTCGGTATGGACGAATAATTACACGCGATTCACGATCAAAAACAAAGTAATTATAAACCCAGCTCCAAAAAACTAATGTTCTGTTTTTAAAACCAATTAGCGAAAATAAATGGACAAACATCCACACAAACCAAGCGAAAACTCCATTAAAATGCAGTTTAGGTAAATCTACCACCGCTTTGTTTCTACCAATAGTTGCCATGGAACCTTTATCGTTGTAAACAAATTTTTTAAGCGACTGCTTTTTGGTTAATCGTTCTAAATTTTCAGCTAATAAATTTCCTTGTTGAATAGCAGGCTGCGCCATCATTGGATGTCCATACTGATATTTTTCACCGTACATTGCAGCAACATCGCCCAATGCAAATACATCGGTAAAACCTTCTACCTGATTAAATTCGTTCACTCGAATACGCGATGCGCGATCTACCGCTTGCGACATTCCTTCTATTGGGGCTCCCTTCACACCTGCCGACCAAATTACAGCATGTGTATCAAAAGATAATCCGTCTTTGGTTTCAACTTTTTTACCATCATAGTTTGTTACAATGGTTTTTAAGTGGATTTTTACGCCTAAATCTTTCAAAAACTTTTCGGCTGCTTTTGACGATTTATTGGTCATTGCGTCTAGAATTTTTTCACCACCTTGAATTAGGTTAATTTCCATCATAGAAATATCCAAATCGGGATAATCTTTAGGGAAAACGGCATTTTTCATTTCGGCTAAGGCCCCGGCTAATTCCACACCTGTTGGTCCGGCACCAACAATTACGAAATTCATTAACGCTTTACGTTCGTTCATATCGTTTGTTTGCAGAGCCAATTCAAAATTCTCTAATAAAAGGGTTCGGATATTTAGCGCTTCGGGTATGGTTTTCATTACCATACTGTTTTTTTCAATTTCTTTATTGCCAAAGTAGTTGTTGGTAGATCCGGTTGCAATTACCAAATAATCGTAATAGATCGTTCCGATATCGGTAATTACTTTTTTATTTTCTGTATCGATTTGTTCAACCAAAGTCATTCTAAAAAAGGCTTCTTTATGCTCTTTAATAATTTTTCGCATTGGATACGCAATTGAGCCCGATTCTAATCCGCCGGTTGCCACCTGATACATTAAAGGTTGAAAGTTGTGATAATTATGTTTATCAAGCAAAACAACCTGAAATTCTTTGTTTTTTAATTTTTGTGCCAATGCAACACCTGCAAAACCACCACCTATGATAACGACTCTAGGATTGCTAGAATCTGGAATATTCATCATATTTAAAACTATTTGAATTACTACAAAATTACGAAGTAAATAGCAATAAATGCAGTATTATTTTGTTTTTGAGTGCTTAACTGATAATTGTAAAATATATTGTTATTTTGCGTAATAATTAACAATTAGTATGGCTCGATTAAATTTTCTAACACCAAATAGCAATGGAGAACGTGCAGAAGATATACTTACACGCGAAGAATTGTATCAAAAAATTAAAAGAAAATCGCTAAAAACTTTAAAAGGAATCATTATTGTAAATATTTTAATATTAGCATTTTTTATAAGCTCTAGCTTTTTATTTAAAATAAACGAAGACACAAAAACAGAAAGTTTATCTTCATCTGTTTTAACATTTGCTGATTATGCTCTTGTAATTTTACCTGTTATCTCTACAATAGTTTGTATTTACATAATTTTCAAAATAAGAAAAAACAATACTGTTGAAGCCTTATTGTTGAACATAAAAAACACGAGAAGTATACTAAAACTATATCTATTTTTAATTTTAATTGCCTACTTGATTATTATTTATATTACGATATATCGAACTATTGTGTCAGGCACCAATGACGTAACATTAGACGAAAGTTGGTCTTTTTATACTGCAATAATTTTAGCCTGTGTGGTTTGTACTATAGTTATTTTACTTATTTTATGGTTACTTTACAAACTATTATATAGTAGATTTTTAAGAAGCCTGACGAAAAATTATTATGTTTTGAAAGATATGATATAACAAAACGCCATTAAAAATTTTAATGGCGTTTTGTTTTATTTATTGATTCTAATTTCGAACATTTTATCCCAATTTTTACCGGTTACAAAGAACGTTCCCGTTTTTTTATTGTAGGCAATTCCGTTTAAAACATCTAAATCTGGATGTTGGGTAACTTTACTTTTCAGATCGCTTAAATCTACTACTCCGTTAACCGTTCCATCAATCGGATTAAAAATTCCTATAGCATCTTGACCATAAAAGTTTGCATAAATCTCCCCATTTACCCATTCTAACTCATTTACAGACGGAACAGTACCTCGATTGGTAGAAACCACAAAATAATCAATCTGACTAAAATCGATAGGATTTACTTTATATACTCGGTCACTTCCATCGGTCATATACAAGTTAGTTCCATCGTTTGTTAGCCCCCAACCTTCGGTATTTTTAAAATAAGGCAATGTTTTTTCTTTTTGCAACGATTCTAAATTATAAACGTAGGCTTCGTTATTTTTGTATGTTAACTGATAAATTTTATTATTTAGAACTGTTGCTCCTTCCGCAAAAATGGCATCGTCTAATTCATTTATCTTTATAACTTCGCCAGTTTTAGCATTTACTTTACGAATACTTGATTTTCCCTTGGTACGTGTTCCAATTCCTTCTCCGTTTCCAGTACTTTCAATCAATATATCACCGTAAAATTCTAATCCTTGTGTATATGCTTTTATATCATGCGGATACGTATTTACAATTGTGTAAGAATAAACAGCAGGTTGAACATGCGACAATACATCTATTTTAGTTGTAGTTTCGTTCGCTTTTCCTTGGCTGTAAGCAATTGCCTTAATGTTTTGTAGACCGTGTTTTTCGTTAGCCAAATTATAAGTTAACAAAGCATTTGCTTTAACTGAACCTATTTTTTTATCGTTTATGAAATACTGAACAGAGTCGATTTAGTTACCAGCATCGCTTTTTAACTGTAAATTGACATCTTCTTTTAAGGCATAAGTTTGTTTTAAAGAAGAAAATTCAAATTTTTCGATTTTTTTATTATCGTTACAAGCAATAAATAGTAATGATAAAGTAAAGAAAGTTAAGTGTTTATACTTTTTCATGGATTTTAAAATTAGATATACAATTATACAACCCTTTTTTTATTTGGCAAAAGGCTTGCTAAAATATAATTTGTTTGTATATTTGCAACGGCAAGTCCTACACGACCAGCTCCTGCAGACTCCTCCAGGGTGGGAACACAGCAAAGGTATGTGGTTGTAGCGGTGCGATGTAGGTCGCTTGCCTTTTTTTAATCAACCTACTTTGGTTGATTTATTTTTTAGGATATTACTTTATTGCATTATTCATTGAAATTAACAATACTTAATATAAGATCGTTACAATATTTTAATTTTACTGAACATTTCATTTGGAGAAATAGAATATTTCAAACTATGCAAAAACTATACAATTTTCACAAAATAAAAACGCATTAATTTAAAAATCAATGCGTTATATTTTAATTCAGTGGAGCCGCAGGGAATCGAACCCTGGTCCAAACAAGCAATCAAAGAGCTTTCTACACGTTTAGTTTCTGTTTAAATTTTCGTTGTAAAGCTTTGCCAAAAACAGCCACTTTACACTTAACCTCTTAAGGTTTCGGGTAACTTCCGAGGTGCTATTTACCCTAGATTTATTTTTACGGTTCCTTATTGCAAAACGCCATAAATCAAGGCTTTTTTAAGGAATTCAGCTTTCCTATCTAATAGGACAAAGGCTTGATCTTACTATAATTCAGAATTAAGCAGCTAAAGCGTAGTTTTCTTCGCCGTGTAAAAAAAAGTTCATTCATGATATTAACGAGCTGTGTATGAGCGCTCGACGTGCTTACTTTTCAATTCCACCTGCTGTCAAAACCGATCGGCCCCAAAAAGTGATTGCAAAAATAATAAAAAAAATCCTGCCAACCAAGCAGGATTTATCATTTGAATCTTTAAGTAATCAACAAAACAACATATACGTTCTAAACCTAATCTAACCTTATTAAAACGTGACAACTTAATATTCCCTAATTATTTTTGCCCAATAATTTATTAAATATTTTGCGACTCAAATGTTGTACAAATGTATAGGCAAACTATTAATAATTGTAATTGGCATTGAAAACTTAACAAAATGTGAGCAAAATACTCACTTTAAACTTACATTAAGAAAGATAACCGTGCTGAATTGCTGCTTTTACCAATCCCTTATCGTCTTGTACATTTAAAACTTGCTTCATTTTTGCAATGCGTTTTTGTATGGCGCTGTACGATATTGGTATTATTTTATCTAATTCTATAATTTTATATCCTTTTGAAAGTAAATATAAAATCTGTCTGTTATAATCGTCAATTAACGATTTATCGTCTAACGATTCATTAAAGGTTTCTTGAACAAAATCGCTGTAAAACTTATCGTGATTCAGGACATTTTCAATCAGTTTTTTTAAATTTTCTGGTGTTAGTTCGCCTTTTGTAAAAAAACCTTCGGGCTTTACATTTTTGATAATATCCAAAATAAAAATCTTTTCGGTATGCGCCGTTAAAATAATAATTTTGCAATACGGAATAACCTTACGCACCAATTTTGCAACATCAATTCCGTTTTTAATGTTTTTCTCATCATAAGCCGGAATATTAAAATCGATCAAAGCAATATCGTTCAATTTGGCATTCGGAACGGTTTCAAAATAGTCAAAAACCTCTTTACAACTTGCCAGCTTTACAATTTTACTTTGCGGATAATTTTGTGTTATAACATTTGCATAACCTTCTAAAATAAAAGGATGATCGTCTATAAGTGCAAAATTCATAAGTGTTTTGGTATTTAAAATTAAACGTATAGTTATTCCAGATTAAAGCCAATTTGTCCGTCTTCTTCTATGGTAAGAGTTTTTTCATCAACCGTATCAATAAAATCCTGAATTGCTTCATTTTCAGTCATTTCTTCTTCGTAAGGCAACGATTCCAGCAAATTAATCAATTTAATTTTATCGCTTGTAAGCTGATTTCCTTGCGCTTTAATTCCTTTTATCGAAATAAATTCTTCAAAATTAACTACTAACGGATCTTTTTCTACACCTTTAACTTTAGCAAAAAGGACTTCGGCTACAGGACGATAATCTGTCGAAACGATCTCTAAACGCGAATACGGATGTTCTGAAATAAAAACTTCTTCTTTTGTGATTGATTCTATAAGGAAACGTTTCACAAAATATTTATCTTTTTCAGGATCGAAATAAATACACGAAATAGGTTTTGTAGGAATCCACTTTTCCAACACAATTACATCGTCTTCAAAATGCGTGGTTAATTCGGGAACAATTGTTTTGGCTTTTCCGCTTTGTGTAATAATCAACAAGCGGTCCTCAGGCTTGAATTCTCCTAATAATTCGCCTCTACCATCAACATTTAAACGGTGAACGGTATCATCGAACCAAACTTTTCGCGGACGAAGGGTTGATATTCCTTTTTCTTTTAGTTCGATTTTTTTAATAGGATATTTTGTAACAGTATTACCTTTTGATACCCGACCTTTTATCAGTAAATCGGCAAAATCTAAATCGAATTTCAGTTTTTTAACATTGGTTAATTGTCGTAAAAGAATGGTTACAACTTCTGCTTCGCCATTCGGATTGCTTGAAAAATAAAGCACTTGAGAGCCTGGTTTTTCCTGTGTTAAATCGTACACTTTGTCACGCGTAACCCCCGATACGTTAAATCGTTTTACGTATGAAGCGCCTGCTTTACCATCGCGATAAATCATATTGTAAATGGTACGTTTATCGTTTTTGTTGAAAACCGCAGCGTGAATAATGTCTTTACCAATAAATTTTTTCTCTTCGATTTTTGAAACAATCATGCTTCCGTCACGTAAAAATACGATCACATCGTCAATATCAGAACAATCGCCAATATATTCATCTTTACGTAAAGCCGTACCAATAAAGCCTTCTTCTTTATTTACATACAATTTTTGGTTGCGTAAAACCACTTTTGTAGCTTCGATATTATCAAAACTGCGCAATTCGGTTTTACGTTCGCGACCTTTACCATATTTCTCTTTTAGGGTTGTGAAAAATGAAATGGTGAAATCGATAATATGTTCGATGTTGTACTTAACTTTTTCGATATCGCCTTCTAAAGCATCTAGTTTTTCTTGCGCTTTATCTAAATCGAAACGGGAAATACGCTTAATTCTGATTTCGGTTAATCGAAAAATATCATCTGTTGTAACGGCACGTTTTAAATGTTTGGTATGAGGTTTTAATCCTTTATCAATAGCCTGAATCACCCCTTCCCAAGTTTCTTCTTGTTCAATATCGTGATAAATTCTATTTTCAATAAAAATACGCTCTAACGATGAAAAATGCCATTGCTCTTCTAGTTCGCCTAATTCAATAATCAGTTCTTGTTTTAACAAATCAACGGTTCTTTCTGTTGATTGTCTCAACATATCGGAAACTCCGGTAAATAAAGGTTTATTGTTCTGTATCACGCAACCTAAAGGCGCAATTGAAACTTCGCAGCTTGTAAAAGCATATAGCGCATCTATGGTTTTATCGGGTGACACCCCTGCCGGCAAATGAATTAAAATCTCAACTTCAGACGATGTATTATCCTCGACCTTTTTAACCTTAATTTTTCCTTTTTCGTTTGCTTTTAAAATACTATCAATTAAAGTAGTTGTTGTGGTAGAAAAAGGTATTTCTTTGATTACTAACGTGGTTTTATCTAATTGAGAAATACGTGCGCGAACACGAACGCGTCCGCCCCGAGCACCATCGTTATAATTAGAAACATCGGCAATACCCGCTGTTGCAAAATCGGGATAAATTATAAAAGGCTTACCTTTTAGTATTTTGATCGATGCATCAATCAGCTCGATAAAATTGTGCGAAAGTATTTTTGTTGATAAACCAACGGCAATTCCTTCGCCACCTTGAGCCAATAATATCGGAAATTTTGCCGGAAGATTTATAGGTTCGTTTCTACGACCATCGTACGAAAGCTGCCACGGTGTGATTTTTGGCGAATACAAAACATCTAACGCAAATTTGCTTAAACGTGCTTCGATATAACGCGATGCCGCTGCTTCGTCACCCGTTAAAATATTTCCCCAGTTTCCTTGTGTATCAATCAGTAAATCTTTTTGTCCAACTTGCACCATAGCATCGCCAATACTGGCGTCACCGTGTGGGTGGTACTGCATAGTATGACCGACGATATTCGCTACTTTGTTGTATCGACCATCGTCTAACTCTTTCATAGAGTGCATAATTCTGCGCTGAACAGGTTTAAAACCATCTTCAATTGCAGGTACAGCACGTTCTAAAATTACGTACGAAGCATATTCCAAAAACCAATCTTCGTACATGCCTGTAACTTTCTTTATGGTTTCTGCTTCTGCGCTTTCTAAACTGTTATGATCCAACTCGGGCTCGTAACTGTTTAATTCAGAATCTTCGTTATATTCTTCGTTATTCATTTGAATAATTATGTTTTATGTAATTATGTGTAAAAAATCTTAAATTAAGATTAAAAATTTAAAATTGATTTTACTATTCCTATCATTTTTTCTTTATCTGCGGGATTTGATTCGGCAATTAATAATGTTAGCACCGTTAGTGTTTCTGGTGATACTTTATCCTGAAACAGATATGATGATTTCTGTAAAAACCAGATAAAACAGAAAGCTCCGCTCCGTTTATTTCCATCGTTAAAAGGATGATTTTTAACAACAAAATACAACAAATGGGCTGCTTTTTCTTCTATTGTTGGATACGCATCTTCACCAAAAACTGTTTGAAATACGTTTCCAAAAATTCCTTCTAAATTTCCTTGCTTTTTTTCTTGGGCAAATAGTTCGGTAGCTTCGCCTTTTTTTATCAGCGCAATTTTTAATTTTTGTAAATCACTAATCAATTCTTTTGCCGATGTTTCTATCTCTTTTTTAGTACCTTGCGTTGGAAAATTATTTCTATCATAACTATCTAATGCAAAAAAAGTTCCCGAAAACGATTCTATAAGCGTTAAAACATCTGTTGCTTTTAATTGACTATTTTCTTTTGTAAGAATCTTTAAATCTTTTAGTGTTTTAAAAAATTGTTCTTTGTTTTTTTCTAATTGATGTTGATTAATTGAATAACCTTCTGTAATATGTTGTCTTAAAACTTTAGTATCCCATTGCCGAAACTTTGTTGCTACTTTAGAATTTACTCTGTATCCCACAGAAAGTAACATATCTAAATTGTAATAAGCAACCTGCTTTGTTTGTGTTTTTCCTTTTATTGCTCCGTGTTGAGTGGTTGTTGCAAAAAATGCAACAACCACATCTTTATTGAGTTCTTCCTCTTTAAAAATATTATTTATATGTCTGGAAACAACTGACTTATCTCTTCCAAACAAAGCTGCTATTTGGTCAAGGCTTGCCCAAACAGTATCTTTCTCTCCGTTTGTACGGAGTTCTAATGCTCCATTTTCGGACTGAAATATAATCAATTCGCTTTCCATAATTTAATCTTCTTTTTGGTAACCTTCGTAATAATACGACTGCTCTATTCCTTTGAAAATAATTTCGCGGTTGTCTATATCATCAGTTAAGTTTTCGGCGAGCAAAGTTCTTAACTCCAAATCGTTAATCGGACTTCGTTCCATTGCCTGCAAATAAAGCGTTTTATCTACAAACTGCCAATTAACTACTTTTTTTAACCGATTTTTTAAAATTAAATCAAGCCAAATACGCATGGTTCTTCCGTTACCTTCCATAAAAGGATGCGCAATATTCATTTCTACATATTTTGCAATGATTTCTTCAAAAATGTTTTCTGGCATTGTTTCTATTTTTACAAGAATTTCGTTCAGATACAACGCCGTAGCAAATCTAAATCCGCCTTTTGAAATATTCAACGTACGGATTTTTCCTGCAAAATCTAAAAGATTATCAAAAAGATATTGGTGAATTTGCTGTAAACCTTTGGTAGTTCCAATTTCTATTTCATTAATAAATCCGCTATCAAATAAACGATACGCATTTTCTAAACTTTTTTTATCAATGTTTTTCATTTCTAAATAATTGGCTTTATTCTACTCCACCTTATCTAATTCAACTTTTAAATTGTCAATGATAAACTCTTGTCTATCAGGTGTGTTTTTGCCCATATAAAACTCCAATAATTTTTCTATAGACGATGCTTTGTCCAACATTACAGGTTCTAAGCGGATATCTTCGCCAATGAAATTCTTAAACTCATCGGGCGAAATTTCTCCCAAACCTTTAAATCGGGTAATTTCTGGTTTTGGTTTTAATTCTTCAATGGCATCAACTCGCTCTTGTTCCGAATAGCAATAAATGGTCTTTTTCTTGTTGCGCACACGAAATAGCGGTGTTTGCAAAATATACAAATGTCCTTCTTTTATCAATTCAGGAAAAAACTGCAAGAAAAACGTGATCATTAATAAACGAATGTGCATACCGTCCACATCGGCATCGGTAGCCAAAACAATGTTGTTATAACGCAAGTTTTCATAATCTTCTTCGATATTTAATGCTGCCTGCAACAAATTAAATTCTTCGTTTTCGTACACAATTTTCTTTGTCATACCATAAGTATTCAAAGGTTTTCCGCGCAAACTAAAAACGGCTTGCGTGTTCACATCGCGTGATTTTGTGATCGATCCCGAAGCCGAATTTCCCTCAGTAATAAACAAGGTACTTTCTAAACTGCGCGGGTTCTTGGCATCGGTTAAATGCACACGGCAATCACGTAATTTTTTATTGTGAAGCGATGCTTTTTTAGCTCGATCTTTTGCCAGCTTTCGAATGCCCGAAAGTTCTTTACGTTCGCGTTCTGCCTGAAGAATTTTTCGCAACAAAGCATCGGCTACTTCCGGATTTTTATGCAAGAAGTTATCAAGATTTGTTTTAATAAAATCGTTCACAAACGTACGAACCGTTGGTAGATCAGGTCCCATATCGGTTGAACCTAGTTTTGTTTTGGTCTGCGATTCAAAGACAGGCTCTTCAACCTTTAAAGAAATGGCAGAAACAATGGATTTACGAATATCAGACGCTTCGAAGTTTTTATTGTAAAATTCCTTTATGGTACGAACAATAGCTTCTTTAAAAGCGGTTAAATGTGTTCCTCCTTGCGTTGTATTTTGTCCGTTTACAAACGAATAATATTCTTCGGAATACTGCGTTTTACTGTGTGTTAAGGCAATTTCTATATCATTTCCGGTTAAATGAATAATCGGATAAATCATATCTTCTTCGGTAATTGTTTCCTGCAATAAATCTTGCAATCCGTTTTCGGAAACAAATTTTTCGCCGTTGTAAATTATCGTCAACCCTTTGTTTAGGTAACAATAATTTTTAAGCATGCGAACGATATAATCGTTACGGAATTTATAGTTTTTAAAGATGGTATCATCGGCAGTAAACGTAACTTTTGTTCCTTTACGTTTGGTGGTTTCTACCAGATCTTCTTCTAAAGTTAAATTACCGGCACTGAATTCGGCAGCTTTTTGCTGATTATCGCGAACCGATTCTACACGAAAATACGACGATAATGCATTAACCGCTTTAGTACCAACACCGTTTAATCCTACCGATTTTTTGAAGGCTTTAGAATCGTACTTTCCACCGGTATTCATTCGGGAAACTACTTCAACAACTTTTCCTAACGGAATTCCACGACCATAGTCACGAACCGAAACCGTACGGTCTTTAATGGTAACTTCAATGGTTTTTCCGGCGCCCATTACAAATTCATCGATACAGTTGTCCAACACCTCTTTTATCAATATATAGATACCGTCATCGGGCGATGAACCGTCGCCTAATTTACCAATATACATTCCCGGGCGTGTACGAATATGTTCTTTCCAATCGAGCGATCGGATGTTATCTTCAGTATACTGAGATTCTTGTAGCATAAAATGTAGTGAATTTCTGTAAAAATACAGAAATTATTACAGATTTAAAAGCATTTATTTTTGATTTGAAGCTAATTTATCATTAATCTCATCATCGGTTTTTGCAAACTTAACTTCTTCTTCTTTATAAATAACTCTAACCGTGTAATTGTTTGGCTGAATGGGTTTTCCGTACATTTCTGAATAGTTTTTTGTAAACACAGCACCAAAATATAATATGATTGCCGAGTAGTAAACCCATACTAAAATCACTAAGACCGATCCGGCAGCACCATACAAATCTAACTGAGCCGAATTGCCCAAATACAGACCAATTGCCCACTTACCAATCATGAACAAAACGGCTGTAAAGCCAGATCCAACGGCAGTTTCTTTCCACCCTAACTTTCCGTCGGGTAACGTTTTAAAGATAAATCCAAAAATTATGGTAATGATGACTGCTACCACTCCGGTATTGATCCATGATGCAATGAGAACGGTATCATCATGAAAAAGTCGGCTTAATTGATCGTACAAATAATCGATTACCGAATTGATCATTAAACTGACAAGCAAGATAAATCCTAAAGCGCCAATCATTGAAAACGAAAGTAACCTGTTCATTACCAAACGAATAATTCCTTTTTTAGGTTTTGGTTTTAGTTCCCAGATATAATTAATAGAACTTTGAATTTCGGCAAAAATACCCGATGCTGAAAACAAAAGTGTGATAGCACCAACAATTGCTGCAATACTTAAATTGTTTGATAATTTTATGTTTTTAATGGCTTCTTGTATTTGAAATGCTGCTTTTTGACCGACTAAATTTTCAATTTGTAGAAAAAACTCGCCACGAACAGCTTCTTCGCCAAAGAAATATCCGGCAGAAGTAATA
>CAMLFV010000062.1 GCA_946479395.1 uncultured Flavobacterium sp.
ATAAGAAAAATAAATTACACACAATATTATTTCATCCAGAACTAATCACTAAACGTTAATTACTCAGCCTGTCATAACACAACCATAAGCAAACTCTAACGGCATTTAATATGCAGTTGGAGTTTTTTTTTCTAGTGTTGTTATTAAAATCTTCCATAATTTGTGCATCCGTCGTAAAATAACATTGGTTCAAAAATCCATTACTTCTTTATAACTTAATAACTGTATAGAAAATATAGTTATTAAACAGCTTTACCTTTCAAACTATCAAATACTACATAATTATTAATAATAAACTTACAAAATGCTTTCTTTTACAATTATTTATAAATATTTTTGTTAGGAAAAGAAAAAAAAATTGAGTTTGAAAAAGAAGATTTGGAAAGTAGTTAAATATATTTTAATTACCATAGCCTCTTTATTGGTAATCATTCTGGCAGCAATCTATTCGTTGCAGTTTCCTGCTGTGCAAAATTTTGTGAAAGACAAGTTGGTTACTTATCTTGAAAATAAGATCCAGACAAAGGTTGCTTTAGACCGTATCTACGTTCATTTTCCCAATAAAATAGAAATAGAAAACTTGTTTTTGCAAGGGCAAGATGTGGATACCCTTTTGTATGTGCATCATTTGAACATCGGCTTAAATCTTCCGAAATTATTAGATAATACCGCACAATTTACTTCGGTTGAATTAGACGGATTAAATGCCAACGTAATCAAACGTGCCGACAGTACCTTTAATTTCGATTATATTATTGATGCTTTTGCAACCAAAGATGAAGAAAAAGACGAAAGCAAACCGTTTGTGATTGATCTGGATAAGATTCATTTGCAAAATCTGAATGTTTCGTATCAAGATGTAAACAGCAAAAACGATATCGCCCTTAAGCTGACCAATCTGAAAACGATTGTGAAGACCTTTGATTTGGAAACCAACGATTATGCGGTTGATTATATTGATGCCAACGGATTAAAACTAACCTTTAACCAGGGAATGTTGCAGGAAGTGGCAGAAAATGTGGAAGAAACGGTAGATTCACTTTCGCAGACCAATCCATTGAAGATTGGCATCAACCGTTTAAACCTTCAGGATTTTGACGTGCTGTACGATGACGAAAATTCGGCAACCCGTGCAAAAATTGTCTTTAAGGAATTGAGTTCTAAAATTGGTAAGTTGGATCTTCCAAATTCCGATTTCAATATAAAATCATTAAAATTCAAAGATGCTTTTGTCGATGTATTGTTAACACCCGATTCAAAAGCTTCGCAGGCAGTAAATGCAGAAACGGCTAAAGATTCGGTTGTACCAGCTTCAGATCCGTTAAAATTGCTGTTACAGTCGGCAGATTTAGATAACGTAAATGTTGTGTACAACAACGGTAAGGGCGAAAACACCACCAAAAGTTTTAATGCCAACCATTTGAATCTTCAAAAACTAAACGGTAAACTTTCAAATGTGCAGTTAGTTGGAACGAATGTTTCGGGCGAAGTAAAAGATGTTGCCTTTATAGAGAATAGCGGTTTTGTGTTGGAAGAATTATCAACCAAATTCAAATATGCCGAAACCGAAACTTTTCTGGAAGATCTAACCCTGAAAACTCCGCAGACCTTTTTACAGCGCAGTTTAAAATTGCAGTATAAATCTGTTGATGATTTATCGAACAATTTAGGAAATGTAGCTATCGAAGCCAATCTGCCCCAAAATAAAATTGGCTTTAAAGACATACTTTGGTTGGTGCCGAACTTAAAAAATACGGTTCCGTTCAACAAATATCCAAATGCGGTGCTTAAACTCTCTGCAAATGTAAAGGGTATTGTGAACGATCTTTTGGTGCAGGAATTCAAGTTAAGCGGTCTGGGGAACTTAAACGTAAATGCTGCGGGTACCATTAAAAATGCTTTGGATACCGATAATTTATGGATGAATCTTAAAATTAACGATCTAACGGCAAACAAACAATTAATTACGGCTTTGGCTCCGAAAAACAGCATTCCGAATACTATTGAAATTCCGCAGAATCTATCGCTTTCAGGTAGATTAAAAGGAAGCTTAAACGATATTTATGCTGATATGGGCATACAGACTTCTTTTGGTAATGCTAAAGTTACAGGTACGTTCAACCAGAAAGTAAAAAATGCCGAACGATACGATTTAAACGCCTCGCTTGCGGCTTTCAATGTGGGCAAATTGCTTAAAAATAAAGAACTGGGCGTGGTTACTGCCAATGCAAAAGTGAAAGGCACGGGCTTTAATTTCGAAAAAAACAATGCCGAAGTAGAAGCTTTTGTAACACAGGCAGATTTTAAAGGATATTCGTACCGCGGCATTGCCTTGAAAGGAGCGTTGAATAACGGAAACTATAACGTTACGTTGAATTCCGACGATGAAAACGCCAAACTGAATATCGTTGCAAGCGGAATTTACAAAGCCGATGCGCCTACGGTAAAAACAGAAGGAACGGTGTACAAGGTAGATTTAAACAAACTAGGGTTTTATGCTACACCAATGGCATTGGCCGGAAGGCTGAATGCCGATTTTTCTTCGCTGAATCCCGATGCGTTGAACGGAGAACTGCTTTTACAGGATTTTGTTTTGTCAGATGGCGAAGAAATTTACCCGATCAGCGAAATCAGCATGAAAGCGGTTAGCAACGATACCATTAACAGCATTGATCTAACTTCGCAGATTGTAGATGCATCCATCACCGGAAAATATAAATTAACCGAAATTAGTACATCGCTTCTTAACACGGTCAATCAATATTATCAGTTTCAAAAACAGTCGGCACAACCGGTTGCCATTACGCCGTCGCAGTATTTCGATTTTCGCGGAAAGATCAAAAACGATGACCTGATCCGTAAATTCGTGCCTGAATTAAAATCGTTCCAAACAATTAATCTGTATGGGGCCTACAATGCCGATACCCGAAAAATTACACTGTACGGTAGTTTGCCGCAATTGGAATACGGTGCTTACAAACTCAACGACATCAAACTTTCGGCGGGTAACGACGAAGAAAGTCTAAACTATGCTTTAACATTAAACCAGCTGGATAGCGAACAGTTCCGATTGGCAAATATTGTGTTGGATGGTTTTGTGAAGAACGATGTGATCGATTACAATTTGTTGGTTAAAAACGAAGCAGACCAAGTGCAGTACAAAATTGCAGGAAATGTAGCTACTGCCAATGATTTGATCGATTTAAGCTTGAAACAAGACGGTTTGGTATTGAATTACGATACTTGGACAGTATCTGCAGATAACAAACTAACGGTGCATCCTACGGGAATTGTGGCACAAAACCTGCAATTAAGCAATAGTGGAAGTTCTATTTTGGTAGATTCTGAAACAGACGAACCAACGTCGCCTTTAAACATTAAATTCCAAGATTTTGAAATAGAATCGCTTACCGAGATCGTTCGTAAAGATTCTTTATTGGCACAAGGAACAATTAATGGCGAAGCGCAGATACGCGACTTAACCAATGATTTGCGATTGACTGCCGATTTAAACGTGAAAGATTTAAAGGTATTTGGCAACGCTATTGGAACAATTGATGCGCAGGTTGCCAACGAATCGGCAAGTTTGTATAATGCCGATGTAAAGTTAAGCGGCTTTGACAACAACGTGGCGCTTAAGGGAAATTATGATACCGCTGCGGGAAGTTTTAATGCCGATGTAGATATACAGGCACTGCAAATGACCAGCATTCAGGGCTTTTCCATGAACCAGTTGCACGATGCCAAAGGATTTATTTCGGGTAACTTAAAGGTTTCGGGTACAACAAAAGATCCGAATATTATTGGAGCATTAAAGTTTAACGATGCTGGTTTCGGGGTAACGCAGTTAAATAGTACCTTCCAGAATATGAACGATGAAATTGCGTTTACACAGCGCGGTATCGAATTTAATACGTTTAAAATTTATGATACCGACGGAAATGCCTTGACCATTAACGGAGCCGTTTTAACCAAAACTTATCAGGATTTTAACTTTGGTTTGAACATCACGGCGCGCGATTTTAAAGTGGTAAATTCAACCAAGACCAATAACCAGATTTTATACGGAGTTATGGCGATTAATGCCAACATTGGTGTGAAAGGCGATATGAACCTGCCAAAGATCGATGGTACCATTACCGTAACCGATAAAACCGATTTTACATTCGTATTGCCGCAATCAAGTCCGGCGTTGCAGGAACGCGAAGGAATTATCGAGTTCGTAGATCAGGATCAGCTGGCGTTGGAAGATACCTTAGAAGATCCGCAGGATGAATTAGATGAAACCTTAAAAGGGTTGGATGTTAACTTAAATATCGAACTAAATAAAGATGCCAAACTTTCGATCATTATCGATAAAACAAATGGCGATTTCATAAAACTTCAGGGTGAAGCGCAACTAACAGGCGGTATCGATCCATCGGGAAAAACAACTCTTGTTGGTAGATATGAGGTGAACGAAGGTGCGTATGAAATGTCGGTTAGTCTGCTAAAACGTCGTTTCGAAATTCAAGAAGGTAGTTCTATTGTATGGACAGGCGAACCAACCAAGGCAAATGTTGATATTACGGCAGTTTACAAAACCAAGGCGGCTCCGCTTGATTTGGTGCAGCAGCAACTACAGGCAAGTGAACAGGCAAATCTGTTTAAACAGCGTATTCCGTTCAATACCTACCTTAAAATGTCGGGCGAACTATTAAAACCAATCCTTACTTTTGATATTGAGATAGATGGAAACAATCCGGGTGTTTCAACAGATGTAACTACGCTGGTAGAATCGAAATTGGATCAGCTACGAACCGAACAGTCCGAAATGAACAAACAGGTTTTTGCCTTATTGTTGTTGAATCGATTCATTGGCGAAAATCCGTTCCAAAGCAGCACCGGAATGTCTGCCGAAACCGTAGCGCGCCAAAGTGTAAGCCGTATGTTATCTGAACAATTGAACAATTTGGCTGCCGATTTGGTTGAGGGTGTTGAATTAAATTTCGATTTGGAATCGTCTGATGATTACACCAGCGGAGCACGCGAAAACAGAACCGATCTAAATGTGAATGTTTCTAAAACCTTGTTGAACGACCGTTTAAAAGTAAGTGTAGGAAGTAATTTCGGATTAGAAGGAACCGAGCGTCAAAACGAAGAAATGACCAACATAGCAGGCGATTTACAAATAGAATATTTATTGTCTAAAGACGGCAGATACATGCTGAAAGCCTATCGTAAAAACGAATATCAGGTAGCATTGCAAGGGCAGATTATAGAAACAGGCGTTGGTTTTGTAATTACCTTAGATTATAACGAATTTAGAGATTTACTGCGCCGCCGCAAACGCAACAGAGAATTTAGAAGAACCCAAAGAGCCATACAAAATGAACAGACTACCACAACAACTAAATAAAGCATTTTTTGCCGCAACAGCACTGTTCTTGGTAGGTTGCAGCAATACAAAATATGTTCCCCAAGGCGATTACCTGTACACGGGAGCATCGGTAAACATCATCAGCGATTCGTTAGTTAAATCAAAAAAGAACGAACTTAAAAAAGAGTTGGAAGGATCGCTTACGCCAAAACCCAACAGCACATTTTTAGGTTTGCGTCCAAAACTTTGGGTGTATAACAGGGTGAGCGAACCTAAAAAAGAAAGCGGATTCAAATATTGGTTAAAGTATAAAGTAGGCGAAAAGCCGGTGCATTTAAGTGATGTGGATATTCCGTTTAATTTGGATTTAATCGAAAATACCGGTGAAAACAGAGGCTATTTCAATATTACTGCCAGTTACGATACACTGTCTAAAAACAAAAGGGTAAAAATAAAATACAACGTGTCGCCACGAACGCAATACCTAATTAATAAGGTTACGTTTCCGGCAGACAGCACCGTTCTATCAAAAGAAATAAATAAAACGGTAGCAAAAACACTGCTAAAAGTTAATGAACCTTTTAATTTAGATGTCATCAAGGCAGAACGAGAAAGAATTGATGCTACGTTAAAAGAAAACGGTTTTTATTATTTCGATCCCGATAATCTGATTATTCAGGTTGACAGTACCGAGGTAAAACACAAGGTAGATCTGAATGTAAAGATCAAAAACAATACGCCAGAATTGGCGCGCAAACAGTTTACTATCGATAAAATTTATATTTTTTCTGATTACAACCTGCGAAATTCCAGAAACAGAAGGAGATTGGTACGTGCCGATGTAGATACCCTTTTGTGGAAGGAAAACATTTATATTATCGATCCAAAGGAAAAATTCCGTCCGCAGATTTACGACCGTGCATTGTATTTTAAATCGGGCGATTTGTATAACAGATCCAACCATAACCTTACGTTAAGCAGGCTGATTAATCTGGGAACGTTCAAATTTGTAAAAAACCAGTTTGTATTGTCTGATTCCTTGGCAAATAAGTTCGATGCTTATTATTACCTAACACCGCACGAATTCAAATCGCTTCGTTTGGAAACTTTAGGTAAATCAAACTCGGCAAGTTATGTGGGGGGCGAGGTAAATTTCAATTGGCGTCACCGAAACTTTTTACGTGGAGCCGAACTTTTTACGGCAACTTTATATACCGCGATCGATTTTCAGGTGGGTGGTAACAAAGAATCCAATAATATTTACCGCGTAGGTAGTAAGTTCAGTTTAACCTGGCCGCGAATCATTGCGCCGTTTAAGTTTGAGTCTTCAAGTGCTTTTGTTCCGCGTACAAGGGTAGAGTTGGGGTACGAATTCCAAAACCGCACACAATTGTACACACTGCATAATTTCAATGCATCATTTGGTTATTTATGGAAGGAAAATGCCTTGCGAGAACACGATTTAAAGCTTTTGGAAGTTACCTATATATCGCCCGAAAAAATTAGTGATAAGTACCGAGCAGATATGAACGCCAAGATAGAAGATACTGATGAATTTACTCCCCAAGCAAAGGCATTACAGCGTGTGGTAGAAAAGCAGTTAATTTTTGGACCGGTTTACAACTATACGTTTACAAATACCATGTTGCCTAAAAAGCATACGTTTTACTACAGAGGTTTGTTAGATTTATCTGCCAATTTAACAGGATTGATTTCGGGTGCAAATGCCGAAGAAGGTAATCAAAAAAGTATTTTAGGTGTAGCGTATAGTCAATACATTAAAACCGAACATGATTTTAGATATTATTTAAAATTAGATGAAACATCTCAAATAGCTTCAAGGTTTATTGGCGGTGTAGCGTATCCGTACGGTAATTCGATTTACATGCCGTTTGTAAAGCAGTTTTTTGTGGGTGGTAGCAACAGTATCCGGGCGTTCCGTGCACGTACTTTGGGTCCGGGAAGTTATGATCCGCGAACCTCTGCTTCGTCTTTTTTTCATGATCAAGCGGGAGATATCAAGCTGGAAGCGAACGTAGAATACCGAAAAAAACTGGTAAGCTTTTTAAATGTGGCAGCTTTTGTTGATGCCGGAAACGTGTGGTTGTTTAATGAGGAAGAAGGGCGTCCGGGAGGAAAGTTTAGTAGTGATTTTCTTTCAGAAATTGCTGTCGGTGGTGGTTTGGGATTGCGTTTTGATTTTAATATCCTGATCCTTCGTTTAGATTTGTCTATTCCGTTCCGCATTCCGTATTACGAAAAAGGGGAGCGTTGGAGCTTCAACGAAATTAATTTTAAAGACAAACAGTGGCGTCGTGACAATTTAATGCTGAATATTGCGATAGGATATCCTTTTTAATCGGGGATATGATGAATTTAAATGTTAAAACCAATAAACTCTTAAATACCGTAGATACGGACAGTCTGTTCAAATTAAGTTAAAAATGTATTTGTTAAAAAAATATTTTGTAACTTTCCAAAATCCTTATTTAACCTAATACGAATTATTAAGCTTTAGAATGAAAAAAATTTTAATAATAGAAGACGATGTATCTTTTTGTTTAATGATGAAAACATTCCTTACCAAAAAAGGTTTTGAAGTTTTTAATGCATTTTCATTTAAAGAAGCTACCGTTATTTTAAAAGACCAGCAGCTGGATCTTGTTTTAACCGACGTTCGTTTGCCCGATAGCGACGGTATTGAAATACTAAAACATATAAAAGAAGTTAACCCTGCCATTCAGGTGATCCTAATGACGGGTTATACCGATATTAAAACTGCGGTTAACGTTATGAAAATTGGTGCTTTTGATTATGTTTCAAAACCCATCAATTCAGACGAAATTCTGCACACCATTAACAAGGCACTTACCGAAGGTGTTAAAACGTCAACTGTTGTTAATACATCTTCAGAAAGTGATAAAAAAGAAACCCGTCCGGTAAAAAATGCCTACACGGGCAGTCATTTTATCAAAGGAAAAAGTGCAAAATCAAAAGAACTGTACGATTTCATTAATGTGGTGGCACCAACTAATATTTCGGTACTAATCATTGGAGATAGTGGTACGGGGAAAGAAAACATTGCTTATTCTATCCACAAATTAAGCAAGCGCGAAAACATGCCTTATGTGGCGGTTGATTGCGGTGCGATACCAAAAGACTTGGCAGCAAGTGAGTTTTTTGGTCACGTTAAAGGATCGTTTACAGGTGCTGTGACCGATAAAATTGGTCATTTTGAAGCAGCAAACGGCGGAACCATTTTTTTGGACGAAGTAGGTAACTTAACCTACGATGTGCAGGTGCAGTTACTACGTGCCTTGCAAGAACGTAAGGTAAAACCGGTGGGAAGCAGTAAGGAAATCGATGTAGATATCCGTATTATTGCGGCAACTAACGAAGATTTGCAGAAAGCAGTCCGCGAGGGTGATTTCCGTGAAGATTTATACCACAGATTAAACGAGTTTTCTATTCAGGCACCTCGTTTAAATGAACGTGGAAAAGATGTTTTGGAATTTGCAGAATTCTTTATAGCTCAATCTAATGCTGAATTAGAACGAAATGTAGAAGGATTGTCTGATGAGGTAACTGAAGTTTTTTTAAGCTACGAATGGCCGGGTAACCTGCGTGAAATGCGTAACATTATCAAGCGTGCTGTACTTCTAAGCAGTTCAAACCTTATTGAAAAGAGCGTTCTTCCTGCAGAAATGTTTCAGCATAATGTATTAAAGAATGCAGATGTTAACACTGCTGTAATCGCATCATCAGATGGTTTTGCAGGTGCAAGCATGCAGCGCGAAGATTTAAAATTATATTCTTCTACCAACGAAGAACAGTTGATCCGCGTAGCGTTAGAAAAAGCAAAATACAACAAAACTAAAGCAGCTAATATCTTGGGTATCGATAGAAAAACCCTATATAACAAATTAAAGCTGTATGATATTGAGTTGTAAATATAGTTTATGATAAATAAATAAAGACGGGCATTAGCCCGTTTTTTGTGAAGTAGTTTTTGTGATTGTGGTAGAAAACAGCATATTGTAGATTTTTTAAAACAGAAAGGTATAATGATTTTCGTATTTAAATTTTTGATTTTCAGTTTTTTAAAATGATATTATTATGTTGGCTTGATGATTGAAATAATGAAATTCAACATTTAAAAAGTAAAATGAATAAAGAATATAAAATTGCAGTCATTGGTTTAGGATATGTTGGTTTGCCATTGGCAGCGCTTTTTGCTTCCAAATATCCGGTAGTTGGTTACGATATTAATCAAAAAAGAATCGATGAATTGAAGCAGGGGATCGATGCAACATTAGAGGTTTCAGAAGGAGCTCTAAAAAATGTATTGCAATCTGCCAGCCCAATTGATAAAAATCAGGCAGGATTGTATTTTACAACATCAGAAACCGATTTAAAAACTGCAAATTACTACATCATTACCGTTCCCACACCGGTAGATAAAAACAACAGTCCCGATCTTACACCACTAAAAAAAGCATCAGAATTAGTAGGAAAGGTTTTGAAAAAGGGTGATGTTGTTGTTTATGAATCTACCGTATATCCGGGTGTTACAGAAGAAGAATGTGTTCCGGTATTAGAACGAGTTTCGGGTTTAAAATTCAACACTGATTTTTTTGCAGGATATTCTCCTGAGCGTGTAAATCCGGGTGATAAAGAACGTACCATAGAAAAAATCATGAAAGTTACCTCGGGTTCAACCCCTGAAATTGCTTTGAAAGTTGATGCTTTGTATCGATCGGTAATTCCTGCAGGTACCCATCTGGCTCCCTCCATTAAAGTTGCCGAAGCTGCTAAGGTCATCGAAAATTCACAGCGCGATATTAATATTGCTTTTGTGAACGAATTAGCAAAGATTTTTGCTTTAATGGGTATCGATACCAAAGCGGTATTGAAGGCAGCCGGAACAAAATGGAACTTTATGCCGTTTCAGCCCGGATTGGTTGGTGGTCACTGTATTGGGGTAGATCCTTTTTATTTGGCTCAAAAAGCACAGCAAATTGGTTATTATTCCGAATTGATACTTTCGGCACGCAGACTTAACGATTCCATGGGGTCCTTTGTAGCATCAGAAGTTGTAAAGCTTATGATTCAAAGCGATCTTAAGGTTAAAAATGCTATTGTTTTAGTATTAGGAGTAACTTTTAAAGAAAATTGTCCCGACATGCGTAATTCAAAAGTATGGGATGTGGTAGATGGTCTGTTAGATTATGGCTGCAAGGTTGTAGTTTATGATCCTTGGGTAGATTGGAAAAAGCGTAAAATTCCTACAGGAGTTACAATTGTTGAAAGTTTAGAAACGGATACTTATGATGCAGTTGTGTTGGCTGTAGCACATCATCAGTTTTTAGATTTAAATATACGAAGTTATCTGAAAGCAGCCGGAGTAATTTACGATGTAAAAGGAGCATTGAATGAAAGAGTTGACGGCAGACTTTAAAATCGTAAAATTATATATTCAACACAGACTAAAGAAACGGACAAGTGTCCGTTTTTTTACATCATAAATAGAAGCTTTATGTTTTTTGATTACCTCTTCATAAAATTCATAAAAAGCAAACAATTTAACTAATAAACGGTTCAACAAATAAAATGCAAATATCCCCACCATTTACATGAGCCATGTAATCAAATCATCATTTTCAACTTTTTGATCTTTATCAATTAAAAAAAAAACATTAAATTTCCAGTCGATCTTAAAAGTAATAAGTCAAAGTAAGATCGTTATAAAACCAAACTTTATGAAGATAGGAATTACATTCAGTGCATTTGATTTATTGCACGCAGGACATATAAAGATGCTTGAAGACGCAAAAAGCCAGTGCGATTACCTTATTTGCGGATTACAAACCGATCCAACATTAGACCGCCCGGAAAAAAACCGTCCGGTACAAAGCGTTGTAGAACGCTATATACAGCTAAAAGGTTGCAAGCATGTTGATGAGATTGTGCCTTATGCAACAGAACAGGATTTGGAAGATATTCTACGCTCGTTTAAAATTGATGTTCGTATTTTAGGCGAAGAATATAAAGACAGAAACTTTACGGGTAGAATTTATTGCGAAGAAAAAGGTATTGAGTTATACTATAATCAGCGCGATCACCGCTTTTCTAGCTCGGGTTTGCGTAAAACAGTTTCAGAAAAGGAAAGGTTAAAGTAAATCAATCATTATTACAAAGTAGCTTTTTACTGAACAATTCAAAACAACAATGAAAAACAATTGGTAATAGGTGGTTTGGCATACATTGGTTCACATACCGTGGTAGCCTTACAAAATAATTTTTTTAATGTTTATATAATCGATGATCTTTCCAATTCGCAATTAGAAGTTTGGGAGAAAATTACTACAATAACTTATTAGGATTAATAAACGTGCTGGACGCTATGGAAGAAAATAAGGTCGATAACTTTATATTTTCATCATCATGTACCGTTTATGGTCAGGCAGATAGTATGCCAATAAATGAAAATCCACCTTTAAAGCGCCCAGAATCTCCTTATGGAAACACAAAAAAGGTGGGAGAAGAAATTATAGAAGATTTTATAAAGACTACAATAAAAATGCTATTTCATTGCGTTATTTTAATCCTGTAGGTTCTGAATCTCAAGGGTTGTTGGGAGATTTACAGATTATTCCAAATAATTTGATGCCTTATATTGTACAAACAGCTGTAGGAATCAGTGAAAGCCTAGGTGTTTTTGGTAACGATTGTGAAACTCGTGATGGTACCGCTGTACATGATTATATTGATGTGAATGATCTGGCAGATGCACACGTAAAGGCAATGCAGCGCTTGTTAGATAAAAAAAATAGAAATAGTTTAGAGTTTTTTAATTTGGGTTCTGGTACTGGATCTACCGTATTGGAAATTTTAACTGCTTTTGAGCAGGCAAATAATTTAAAGATTAATTACGAAATTAAACCGCGCAGGGCAGGTGATATTGTACAGGCATATGCTGATTATTCTTTTGCAAAGTCAGAATTAGACTGGGAACCAAAAACGCCTTTAAAGACATCTATGCAAACCGCATGGAAATTTCAGCAACAGTTGGAGAATTAATAAAAAGAGAATCATTACAATTTACAGAAAGATACAATCGATTGGTACTATTTGACTAATGATTTAACAGGAAACGAAAAAAAGTTGATTGAATATTACAAAGAACAGAATATGGAAGTCCCGAAATATCTTTTAAACCGAATGAAATATCATAAGGATTTACCGTTTTTATCGAAGCAGTTGTATTATAGTAATACAAAATAATTTTAAAATTTAACTTTTTATTAACTTTAATTCGTTTTTTTTTTTTTTTTGTAATTTTATTTCAGCTAGCTAACAAAAACATATTTATTAATTATTTAATTTAGTAAAAATTATGAGAAGATTTAAAAATTTGGCAATCGCCATTGTAAGTGCAATGTTCCTAACTGTAGGTTTGTATTCATGTAGTAATGATGAAGTTAATAATTCAGAGCAACAGAATATACAAAATGAAAACCTTCAAAACAAACCTGTAAGAAAATCTGATGCGGGTTATATATATGCCCAAAACTTTTATAGTACCGACATTAGCTTAGGAAGATCAATTGATTTAGTTGACCCTGATACAAATGAAGGTGTAACTGTTACCGAAGTAACTGTTTACGGTGATTCGCGTGCGCGTGGTTATATTGTAAATAAAGTAGAGAATTATGATTTTCTATATTTTGTAGATGTTGATAGAATTAACAATGTGTTAACAAGTTATGAAGTTACTACAGGAACTTTAGAAACTTTTACAAATATTCAAGAAGCTCCAGATTATTTAACTACTGATAAGTTTGATTTTATCGAGTATTCTCCAGATGCTATGAATACAACTTATGGAAGTGGTTGTGGTTGGTTTAAAAGATTGTGGGGGACTTGTGTGAAAACATTTCCACCAAATGATATAGGTGGTGGATTATGTCAACAACGTACAAATACTGTAACTTACCGATTTGGTCAGGTTGTAGATCAAGTTCCTAGTGATGAAATTAAACCTTGTAACGAATTTTAAGTAGATTAATAGGCTGAAAACTTTCAGCCTATTTTATTTTAACTTTTTATATTTATTACTCAAATCAGTTTATCTATGAAATATATTATTTTTTATACTTTATTTATTTTGTTTAATTTGAATGGAAATGCACAGGAAAATATTAAAGGTTTTATAACTTCTGATAATCAAGTTATACCGTATGCTTTAATTTATCATAGTTCTAATCAAAAGCCAATATATTCAGATTCTTTGGGTATTTTTAAGTTAAATAATGTTTACGAAAATGATACTATTACAGTAAAATGTATAGGTTTTGAAGAGAAAATAGTTAAAATTAAAAATATAAATAAGCCTTTAAAAATTGAATTACAAAGAGCAGAAACTTTATTAGATGAAGTTGTAATAAATGTTATAAATTCTAATTGGGAACGTTTTTTTAATAAACCCAAGGCGCATCTTTGGCCAACATCTATAGGTATACCAGAAGGATTTTCTGCGATAACTAAAT
>CAMLFV010000063.1 GCA_946479395.1 uncultured Flavobacterium sp.
AGTTATAAATTAACAAATAATTTAACATTAGGCAATAATTCAGGTATTGATTACCAAACAATTCATCAAAACGGTACAAGTAGATATGATTCTTTTAATCAAATATTATTTTACGGATCACGTGAATGGCAAGGAAGTGTAAATAATATTAATGAGTCTCGTATGGTTTTTAGTTCAAACACTAGTTTGAAATATAACAATACATGGAACGATGTTCATACATTCGGTGCAGGTGCTTATATAGAATATATTAAAGGACATCTGACTAATAGTAGTATTAATAAATTAGGTTTTGACCCTATTTTTTGGTCAGAAGATGGTTCTACAGGTTGGATTCAGCCAACAGCATCAACAGCTTTACTGTACTCTCCTACAGCTACTTTGTTAAAACAAAACGCAGGTATGTTTTCTTATTTTGGAAATGCTAACTATGATTACGATAGACGTTATGGAGTAGATGCAACAATCCGTAGAGATGCTTCTTTCCGTTTTACTAATGAGAATCGTTGGGGAACTTTCTGGTCTGTGTCTGCTAGATGGAACATTAGTAACGAGAAATTTATGGAGAACTCTGTTTTTAACAATTTAAAATTAAGAGGTTCTTACGGAACAACTGGTAACCAGGATATCTTAAATACAGGTTTCTTCGGAGCAGCACAAAGATATAATACTTTATATGCGTCTGGAACACAGTATAATGGACAAACAGGACTTTATATTTCAAATTTACCAAATCCTAATTTACAGTGGGAGGTTGTTAAACAAGGTAACATAGGTTTAGACTTTGGTGTATGGAATGATCGTTTAAGAGGTAGTTTAGATGTTTATAACAAGAGAACAGATGATTTATACTTAACACAATTTGTATCTGCTATTAACGGAGCTACATCTATCCCTGCTAACTATGGATCTTTAGAAAATAAAGGTGCTGAGATAGGTATTGCTGGTGATGTAATTAGAAAAGATAACACTCGTTTAACATTAAATGTTACGGGAGCTTATAATAAAAATAAGGTATTAGAAATTCCTTCTGATACAGGATATTACTGGAATCCAAATTTAAGTTATGGATATCAAGTTGGAGGTATGGTTAATGAGTTCTATATGTTTGAATTCGCTGGAATAAATCCAAATACTGGTATGATGGAATTTTATACTAAAGATGGAGGTGTTACTGAACAACCTACTGATGCAGATAGACGTTGGTTAGGAAAATCTTCAGTACCAGTATATCAAGGTGGTTTTGGTTTAGATTTCGAACATAAAGGTTGGTTTTTGACTGCTAACTTTACATATGCTTTAGACGTTTGGAGATTTGATAATGATTATTGGTTCTATACAAATCCTTCAGTATTAGGTAATGGTAATATATCTAATGATTATGCAGATTTTTGGACACCAACTAATAGAGATGCTAAATTCCCTAAATTAGGTGGTTCAAATTATGATAGATCTTTCGATTCTGATTTTTATCTTCAAGACGCTTCATATGTTCGTTTAAGATTTTTATCTGTAGGATATAACTTTAAGAAGAAAGATTTAGATTTCTTAAAATTATCTGGATTAAGAGTTTATGCACAAGGTGAAAACTTATATACTTGGACAAAATGGAGAGGATGGGATGCAGAAAGTAATAGAACTGCAGATTTTGGACAATATCCAACTCCAAAAACTGTTTCTTTTGGTGTAGAGGTTTCATTCTAAATAATAAATAAATTATGAAAAAAATAATATTAACAATATTTGTAGCGGCTTCATTTTTAGCTTCTTGTTCAGATGCTTATGAAGTTGAGCAGCCTGGATATGTAACAGATGAGGCTTCGGTTTTTTCTACTCCTAGCCAGGTGAGTAGAGGTGTAAAGGCACTTTATAATGTTATACCTGCCGAAGAAGAAGTACAATTCGCTTCTTTTTACACTGATGAGTTAGGTATTGGTCTTAATAATTTAGGACAAGGTACTAATGATGGTAGCTATAATTTTAGTATAGTTTCCAATAATGAATACGCGAATGCTATTTGGGCTAATTATTATAATTTAATTAACAGAGCAAATAGAATTGAAAATCGCGTAAAAGAACTTCTTCCTACTGCAACTGGGACTGATATTGCAGCGTATAATCAAAGTTTAGCAGAGATTTATGCTTTAAGAGCGTTTGCAAATCTTAAATTATTTTCTTATTTTACACCTGATTATACAAACCCTAGTGGCTTATCTATAATTAAATTTGACTTTTTACAAACTGATAATTATGCTAGATTTGAAAAGAGAGCAACAGTTTCTGAAATTGTTGCATTCATTGAAGATGATATAGAAAAGGCTAAGACGTTAGTAGGAGAAGCAGGGATGGAAAATTTTGCAAGTGGTTACGCATCAAATGCAATGTTAGAAGCAATTTTAATTAAATTGTATTCCATGGTTCAAACACCTGCTGGTTATACAGAATTAGAAAATGCTTTTAATAGACTTAATGAAAGTAAAAATTTAGGTGGAGCTAATGAGTTTCTTTCAATGTTTGGTGAAGGTGATGGTACAGAAGGTATTTTTAAATACATAAGAATAGTAACCGATGGGGCAGGTATTCAATCAGGTGTTGCTAGTGCTTGGTATCCTACTAGTGTTACTACTCAAGTTTACATGGAAATTGGTAGATCTTTGTATAATGAATTAGATAAATTAGATCCAGCGCAAACAGGTGGTGTAATTGATGTTAACAATGCTAGAAAAGATGCAAGATTTGCAGCTAGTGTATTAGATAATTCATTGGTAGCAACAAATTATATGAGTTTATCACCAGAAGATTACAGAGAAAGGGATGTTTTACGTATTGGTAAATATCAAGGGTTAAACGCAACTCAAAGGCCTTTAATGAACAGTATTTGGGTTTTTAGGTTTTCTGATATGTTATTAGCATTAGCTGAGAAAAGAGCTGCTGAAGGAAACTTAACAGGTACGGTTGCTTTGGGTGATTTTTCAAATGTAGAGTCTATTATTTTTAATATTAGAGCACATAGAAATACAGATGAAAGTTTTACTCCTGTGGATATGCCTACAAATTTCTCTAGTGCGCAGCAAGCTTATGCACGTATCTTAGAAGAACGCAGATTAGAGTTTGCATTTGAAGGACATCGTTACTTAGACATGAAACGTTTAGGTGTTAAAGCGGGTTCTCCTGGTTTTGTACGTCACGAAAAAGACTGTCTTAATGTATGTAGTTTAGAAGCTAGTTCGTTTAAATTAACAATGCCAATTCCTAGACCGGAAATGGTTGCTAACCCAAATATGGTTCAAAACCCTGGTTATTAATCAGTAGTTTTAAATAGTTTAAAAAGAGATGCTTTCGCATCTCTTTTTTTATTTGTATAGTATAGTTGCTAAAAAAATGTACTTTTGTGTAAAATTTGCATCTATGCGTTTTATTTTGGCTTTTGCACTGCTTTTTTCTATTACTTGTTTTGCGCAGGTTAGAAAATCAGGTCAAAAAATTAAATCGGGAAATACGTTAAATACTAACAGAGTTGGAATAGCTAATTCGGTTGATCGTTTTTCATCGGTAAATTTGTCTGATAACGATTCTTTAAAGATTAAGAAGATTATTACCAAAGCTGGTGATACGGTTGCACCTATTTCAGATTATAAAATATTCAATGAGATTAAAGGAGCTTCAAATTTTGATACCATTCTAAATCTTAAAAAGCAATACGCTTTTAACTATTTGCGTGAAGATAATTTTGGAATGCTTCAGTTTAATAATGACGGACAAACGTTTCAGTCATTAGATCCTAATACTTTAAATGTAAATAATGTTATAGATATCGGCTTCAATGCGCGTAGATTTTCGTATTTAAATAAAGAAGATATCAGTTATTACAGCGTTCCAACACCGGCATCAGAATTGTTTTATCGAAGTGTTACAGGAAAGGGACAAAATTTAGATGCATTGATTACCATGAATACATCGGAACAATTCAATGTGTTTTTAGGATATCGCGGTTTGCGTTCGCAAGGAAAGTATGTAAATCAGTTGACATCGAATGGAAATTTTAGAATTGGGTCAAGCTTCTTTACAAAGAACAAACGTTATCAGTTTAAAAATCATATTACCTTCCAAGATATTTCAAACGAAGAAAATGGTGGATTGGTATTTACAAACAATTTTGAATCTTCTAATGAACCTTTTAATAATCGAGAGAATTTACGTGTTCAAACTGCCGACGCTAAAACATTGTTTAAAGGTTTACGCGGGTATTTCGATCATAGTTTTCAATTCAATAAATCTGAAAATAATAAGGCATTGTTGCGCCATCAGATTACGTACGAATATTTTTCAAACGTATATCAGCAATCCATTTCAAAACCATTTTTAGATCGTGATGCTTATTTTGGAGAAACTTTTGCTTTGGGCATTTACGATAAAGTGCGTCATACTCGTTTGGAAAATTCTTTTGATCTGGCGTTCGATTCTAAAGCGATTGGTTTATTTGCAGTGAGTGCAGGAATTTATAATTTTTCGCATAGATATGAATCTATTGTTTTTGATGAAAATTCTAACAAAATTCCGAATCAGTTAAAAGACGATATTATCACGCTTGGCGGATCTTATATGTTGAATAAAGAACATGTGGTTGCCGATGCGTATTTTAAACAGTCTGTTGTTGGTAGATCGCTGACAGATTTAAAAATTAACGCTGCTTTTAATCTGAATGAATCATACGGAATTGAAGCTACATATCAATTAGCAAGTAAAATTCCCGATTATACCTATCAGTTTTTTCAAAGTGGATACATTGGTTTAAACTGGCTGAACGATTTTTCTAACGAAAAATACAGCACGTTGAATGCAAAGGTTAGTTCACCGTTTATTAATTTGGAAGGAACGTATCAATTAATTACAGATAAATTGTATTTCAGTAACAACGCAACGGTGGTTGATGCAAACGGTAGATTTACTCAGTTATTGGTAACGCCTGAACAGTACGGTAAGGTTATTAACTATTTTATGGTTAAGGCTCAAAAGGAATTCACTTTTGGGAAATGGGGACTTGATAATACTATCATGTTTCAACAGGTAGTTCAAGATGATAATGTTTTGAATGTACCGCAAATTGTTACTCGTAATACAGTTTACTTTCAAGATTCTGCTTTTAACAAGGCCTTGTTTTTTCAAACGGGTGTAATCTTTAATTATTTTACAAAATATTACGCGAACGAATACCACCCAGTTTTGGGCGATTTTGTAGTGCAGGATCAAATAAAAGTTGGTAATTTCCCAATGTTCGATTTCTTTCTGAATGTGAAAATTAAAACAGCTCAAATCTATATTAACGTAGATCATTTCAATTCAATGTTAACGGGCTATAAATATTATAATACGCCAACATATCCTTACCGAGATCTAACATTTAGGCTGGGTATGAAATGGAATTTCTTTAATTAAAGTTGTAGTAATACAACTTTTTTCTTTTCTAAAAAGCATATTGTATCTTTGCATAAATTTATTAGTAATGAACTACGCAAAAAATATATTAGAAACCATTGGTAACACGCCTTTGGTTCAGTTGAATAAAATTGTAAAAGATTTGCCTTGTAAGGTTTTTGCAAAGGTTGAATATTTTAATCCGGGACACTCATGTAAAGACCGTATGGCTTTGAAAATGGTGGAAGATGCCGAAGCAGACGGACGTTTAAAACCAGGTGGAACAATCATTGAAGGAACATCAGGAAACACCGGAATGGGCTTGGCTTTGGCGGCTATTGTAAAAGGATACAAATTGATCTGCGTAATTACAGATAAACAGTCTAAAGAAAAAATGGATATTCTGCGTGCTGTTGGTGCAAAAGTTGTGGTTTGTCCTACCGATGTGGAACCAACCGATCCACGTTCATATTATTCGGTTTCTAAACGATTGGCAGAAGAAACTCCGAATTCTTGGTATGTAAATCAGTACGATAATCCATCGAACGCAAAAGCAAATTACGAACAAACAGGTCCTGAAATCTGGAATCAAACAAATGGTGAGATCACGCATTTTATCGTGGGTGTTGGAACAGGAGGAACCATTTCGGGTGTTGGTAAATATCTAAAGGAACAAAAGCCTGATGTGAAAATTTTGGGGGTTGATACGTATGGATCTGTCTTTAAAAAATATCATGAAACTGGTATTTTCGATGAAAACGAAGTGTATTCATACGTGACAGAAGGTATCGGAGAAGACATTCTTCCTAAGAACGTTGATTTTTCTGTGATCGATCATTTTACAAAAGTTACCGATAAAGACGCAGCGGTTTTCTGTAGAAAATTAGCTTTAGAAGAAGGGATTTTTGTAGGAATGTCATCAGGCTCGGCAATTAAAGGATTGTTGCAGATGAAAGACCAATTAAAGCCTGACGATGTTGTTGTTGTTTTATTCCATGATTCAGGTTCGCGTTACATTGGTAAAATTTTTAACGATGATTGGATGCGCGAACGCGGTTATTTAGAAGAAGAAATTGTAACTGCCGAAGATTTAATTAAAAATCATATAGATAAACCTTTGGTTGTGGTGCGTACCGAAGAATTAGTAAGTCATGCTATTGATAGAATGCGTAAGTTTAAAATATCGCAGATTCCGGTTATTGATACTACTGGTTTTGTTGGATCATTAGAAGATAGTAATTTGTTACAAGCTTTTCTGAATAATAAAGAAATTGCCGAAATACCTGTTAAAGAGATAATGGGAAAACCTTATCCCGTTGTTTCTAAAAAAGCCAAGGTTGAAGATGTTTCTAAACTAATCTCTCAAGAAAACAACGCTGTTTTAGTTGATTTAGGAAACGGCAAGCATCATATCATTACAAAATACGATATCATTAATAACATCAAATAGTATAAAGGGGCAGCGTTAAGTTGCTCCTTTTTATTTTATACTTTTTATCAAAATTCTAAATTGAACCAACTGATAATTAGGACTTTTAAATATTTTAATTTATATTTATAAAAAGCTTTTTATTATGCGGGAAGATTTTTTACATTATGTGTGGAGATTCAAAAAGCTTAACAATACTTCACTCAAAACAGTACAGAATAATGAGGTTGTTATAAAAGATTTTGGTTTGTATTTAGGAACAGAAGGACCGGATTTTTTTAACGCGCAAGTTTATATCGATGGGCAATTATGGGCAGGAAATGTAGAAATGCACATAAATGCCTCAGATTGGTATGCGCATCATCATGAGATCGATCCGGCGTATCAAAACGTGATTTTACATGTGGTTTGGAATAACGATTTATCTGTTGTTCGATCTAACGGAACCGAAATTCCTACCATTGTTTTAAAAGATTATGTTTCCGAAAATGTTTTTAATGCGTATCATCAGTTCAAATTAAATCCGCAATATATTTTTTGTGAAGATTACATTAAACAGTTTAATTCGTTCGATTGGCTGTTGTGGAAAGAAAAGTTAATGATTGAACGTTTGGAACAATTTACCAACCGAATTGTAAAAGAACTAAAGCAAACAAATAATAATTGGGAAGAAGCCTTTTATCGCATTCTATTACGAAATTTTGGTTTGAATATTAATGGAGAAGTGTTTTACGAAGTTGCTAAAAATCTGCCATTGAAAATTATTCGCAAAGAGCAAGCGCATTTAATACATTTAGAAGCGTTGTTTTTGGGAACTGCAAATTTGTTGCAATCAGAAAGTGAAGATTATTATCTTAAAACACTACAGAAAACGTATGGTTATTTAAAACAGAAATACAATTTAAAACAAACCGTAAATTCGCCAAGTTACTACCAGTTGCGACCTGATAATTTTCCAACAATTCGTTTAATTCAGTTTGCGTTGTTCATTTACAACCAGCCGTTTTTGTTTGATTTAATTCGAAATCCCGAAAGTGTTTCTCGGAACAATTATCTGTTGGGCGCAACGGTTTCCGATTATTTGCGAACGCAATATTTTTTTTGCAAGGAACATAAACTTCGTAAGAAAACGGTATCGCAGTCATTTTACAATTTGTTGCTTATAAATACTATTTTGCCTTTTCAATATGTGTATCATCAGCAATTAGGCCGAGATATTATCGATGAAGTATTACAGCATTATCAGTCTATCGATTTGGAAAAAAACAGCACCACCGAAATGTTTCAAAAATTGCAGATTCCTTTAAAATCGTCGTTAGACAGTCAATCGGTTTTATTCTTAAAGAAAAATTATTGCGATTTAAGACGGTGTTTAAATTGTGAAATTGGTATAAAATTAATGAACAGATGAAAACGCAGCTTCCATATTTCAGTAATAAACAGCGTAGGGCTCTTGTGGTTTTTGTGGTAATCATCGTGCTTTTGCAAGCTGAGATTTTAATCGTAAAAAATAAATCGTTTGCTAAAGAAACTGTCGATTATAAAATCGACACAAAAACGCAATTACAAATTGATAGTTTAAAACAGTTAGCATTGAAGAAATACGATCTGCAATCATTTAACCCAAATTTTATTACTGATTACAAAGGATTTAAATTTGGAATGACCACTGCCGAGATTGATAAATTACTGAAATTTAGATCAACAGGAAAGTATGTAAATTCTGCTGCCGAATTTCAACAAGTTACAGGCGTTTCAAAGGAACTGCTCGATAAAATTTCACCTTATTTTAAATTTCCGGAATGGACACAGAATAAAAAAGCAAACTCTTATGCAGAAAATAGTGAACCGGTTGTTCTTAAAAATATTGATTTAAACAAAGCAACTGTGGAAGAATTAGTTGCCATAAAAGGAATCGGCGATTATTATGCAAATGCAGTTATCAACGAACGCGAAAAATTAGGCGGTTTTGTATCGATCCATCAAATCGATTTTATAAAACAATTGCGTCCTGAAGCAATCAAAATTCTTAAACAAAATACAGTGGTTAAGAATTCTTCCGCTATCAAAAAAGTAAATGTAAATACCGGTACAAAAGAAGAATTGGCTCAAATTCCTTACATTAACAGTTATATTGCCCGGCAAATTGTGGTGCAACGCAGCAAACAAGAAAATCCGTTAAAAATTGAAGATTTAGAAAAAATTAATAATTTTCCACTTGACAAATTAAAGATAATTAGGTTATATTTGGCTTTTTAGAAAAATAAGCAAAAAACAACGATAAAATACAGTACAATGAATTTTGAATACAACGAAACACAAGCAATGATTGCACAGTCAATCAGAGAGTTTGCTGAAAAAGAAATCAGACCATATATAATGGAGTGGGATGAAGCGCAAATTTTTCCTGTAGAATTATTTAAAAAATTAGGAGAAATGGGCTTTATGGGAGTTTTAGTTCCTGAAGAGTTAGGTGGATCTGGTTTAGGTTATCACGAATACATTACCGTTGTTGAAGAGATTTCTAAAGTAGATTCTTCGATTGGTTTGTCGGTTGCGGCTCATAATTCATTATGTACAAATCATATTTTAACATTTGCAAACGACGAGCAAAAGAAAAAATGGATTCCTAAATTAGCAACAGGTGAGTGGATTGGTGCTTGGGGATTAACAGAGCACAACACAGGATCTGACGCCGGCGGTATGGCAACAACTGCTGTTAAAGACGGTAACGATTGGATCATCAACGGAGCTAAAAACTTTATTACACACGCAATTTCTGGTGATGTTGCTGTTGTAATTGTTCGTACAGGTGAAAAAGGTGATTCTCGCGGTATGACTGCTTTTGTAATTGAAAAAGGAACTCCAGGTTTTTCATCAGGTAAAAAAGAAAATAAATTAGGAATGCGTGCTTCTGAAACAGCGGAGTTGATTTTTGATAACTGTCGTGTTTCTGATGCAAACCGTTTAGGTGAAGTTGGTGAAGGATTTATCCAGGCAATGAAAATTTTAGATGGTGGTCGTATCTCAATTGGTGCATTGTCATTAGGAATTGCAAAAGGAGCATACGAAGCAGCGTTGAAATACTCAAAAGAACGTGTGCAGTTTGGTAAACCAATCTCAGAATTTCAAGCAATCGGGTTTAAATTGGCAGATATGGCAACCGAAATTGAATGTTCGGAATTATTATTACACAAAGCGGCTTACCTAAAAAACAACCACAAACCAATGACAACAGCAGGTGCAATGGCAAAAATGTATGCATCTGAAGTGTGTGTGAAAGTTTCTACCGAAGCAATCCAAATTCACGGTGGTTACGGTTATACAAAAGATTTTCCGGTAGAAAAATTCTTCCGCGATTCTAAGTTATGTACTATTGGAGAAGGAACAACCGAAATTCAAAAATTAGTTATATCTAGAAATCTTTTAAAAGACTAATTCTCTTAGAGAATAGAAAATAGATAAAAGAGGAAAGACTGTAGGGGTTTTTCCTTTTTTTGTTTTTATAATTTTGTAAAATGTCAGTTTTATAATAGTAAAAAGTTTTTTGTAAATTTGAATGATGTAAAAGATTGAAAGATGGATATTCAAACAAGAAAAATAGAGTTTATACAAGAATTTTTAAAACTTCAAAACGAAGAATTAATTTCTCGTCTTGAAAATCTTTTGCGTGCAGGTAAATCAAAGAATGATGATTTTAAGCAAATGACAATCGATGAATTTAATAGTCGTATTGATCAATCTATGAACGATTCAAAAAACGAAAGGTTAACAAATTCCAATGATCTAATTACTGAAATTGAAAAATGGAGCTAAAGGTTTTTTGGACAGATTTTGCAAAAAGTGAGCTTAAAAATATTTTCGATTATCATAAAGAAAAAGTAAGCGTTAAAATAGCTGAACAAATTACTAAACAAATTGTTGGTACGGCAAATGAATTAAAAAGTTTTCCTGAAATGGGCGCGGTTGAAGAACTTTTGAAAAATAGACCTGAAAGCTTTAGATATATTATAAGTACAAACTATAAAGTTATCTATTGGATCAATAGAGACAAAGAACGAATTGAAATTGTAGATGTATTTGATACAAGACAAAGTCCAATAAAAATTACAAAAACAAATAATTCAAGAGGAAAGACTGTACTGGTTTTTCTTTTTTTTTGTTTTAGATTTTATATATTTAGCTGTTTTTAAATAATCAAATTAAAGTGTTTTTGAAAAAGATATATAAGTTTAAGTTATACTTAATACTTTTTACATTATGTAGTTGTGGAAGTATTAGTGATTCTTTTAAATCTCATATTGATGGTGAATATATTCCTAAAAACCTTAATGATGCTATTTCTGAACTTGATAAAAACATTAGTGATTCAAGTAAAATACTAATTAAGAAAATGTCTGAAGAAGATTTTTTGAGTGAATCTCATTTTGGGGATGGGATGGTTATAAGAAATAATTGGAATCTATGGGGGAAATCAAGGCTAAAGAGCTATTTCAAAATAAAAGGTGTTTCTCACCCTGATGATATGTCGTCAATAATTCTCAAAAGTTATTATCGAAAAATTAATAACCAAGAAATAAGACTCAATGAGCAAATAAAGTATTACAAAAAGTATTGGAAAACCGCCAATAAGGAAGAAAGGTTATTAAGCTTACCAAAAGAAGAAAAGCATCCTGAACGAAATTTAGAATTCGGATATGCAATGTATTATACAAATAATGGGAATACAGCAATTATACATATGCAAACTAATTCTGTGATTGATTGTTATTGGATTTATGACTATTATTATGGATGGGCAAAAATTGATAATCAAACTAAAGAATTGTTGCAAAATTCCCGAAGTATAGAAACGGAAAAATTAATGAATCAGATATTTAATAAATAATTTCAAATTCATAATTCATAATTCAAAAATTATTTCTACTTTTGCACCCATAATGAAAGGAGGTGTATAAATTATGTTGATCATTCCAATTAAAGACGGAGAAAATATTGATAGAGCGTTAAAACGTTACAAAAGAAAATTTGACAAAACAGGAACGTTACGTCAGTTAAGATCTCGTAAAAACTTTACGAAACCTTCTATAACAAAACGCGCGCAATTACAAAAAGCACAATACGTTCAAGGCTTAAGAGATGCTGTAGAGTTCTAGTAAGTTTTTGAAATAATATTTTAAAAATCGCTAATTAAAGGTAACTTTGGTTAGCGATTTTTTTATGGAAAAATTTATTAAACCTTATTACGACTATCTTTTAAAAGAAAAACATTTTTCGTTACATACCGTAAACGCGTATGTGAACGATGTAGAAGCGTTTTTAAATTTTACTGTAAAAGATGTTTCTGTGGTTAACGAAATAGTTTATCAGCATATTAGGAATTGGATTGTGTCCTTATCATCTCAAAAAATGAGCAACAATTCCATAAATCGTAAAATAGCATCGCTAAAAAGTTACTTCAAGTTTTTATACATAACCAAAACAATAAGCAGCTATCCGTTACAAGCGCATAAAGCTTTAAGAGTAAAAAAAGTATTGCAGGTGCCTTTTTCTGAAGATGAAATGAAGAAAATAGAACGTGCCGATTTCGATGAAGATTATTTCGGGCTGCAAAACTATGTAATCATTGTGCTTTTTTATACGTTAGGAATCCGTAAAAGCGAACTGATCAATTTACAATTAAACGATATCGACCTAAATAAACGGGAAATTAAAGTTTTAGGTAAAAGATCCAAAGAGCGTATTATTCCGATACTTCCATCTGTAGCTGATATTTTATTAGAATTTATCGAAAAGCGCAAACAGCAATTTGGCAATGATTACAGCAAGAATATCTTTTTGTTAAAAAACACGCAAAATTTAAATCAAACATTTGTATATCGTTTAATAAATAATTATTTTAGGGGTGTAACTTCTAAAGGAAAAAAAAGTCCGCACGTGTTACGCCATACATTTGCTACACATATGCTAAACGCAGGTGCCAATTTAAATACGGTTAAAGAATTGCTTGGTCATTCAAGTTTGTCATCAACCCAAATTTATACGCACACCAGTTTGGCAGAATTAAAAAAAATGTACAGTAAAACACATCCGCGTTTTAATGCCGAAGAAGAAGATTTATTATGAACCTTTAAAATATAATTTTTATGAAAGTAAATGTTCAAGCGGTTAATTTTAATATTGATCGAAAATTGGTAGATTTTATAAACATTCGTTTAGAAAAATTACAGCAGTTTTATGATAAAATTGTTGGAATTGATGTATCTTTGCATACAGAAAATACAAGTGACAAAGAAAACAAGTCAGTAGATATTATTGTACGAATTCCGGGTGATGATTTAGTGGTTAAAAAAACAGCTAAATCGTTTGAGGAAGCAACCGATATGGGTGCCGATGCCTTAGAGCGTTTGCTTGTTAAACGCAAAGAGAAAATTAAAGCACATTAAAAAAGTAAAAAAACATAAAAAAGTTTTTATTTTTTTAAATAAGTATATATATTTGCAGTCCGTTAGAAATAGCGGACTTTTTTTAAGTTGCCTTTGTAGCTCAGCTGGCTAGAGCAGCTGATTTGTAATCAGCAGGTCGTGGGTTCGAGTCCCTCCAAAGGCTCTTCAACAAAACAAGTTGTAAAAATAACAGGTTAGGGGAGATACTCAAGCGGCCAACGAGGACGGACTGTAAATCCGTTGGGAAACCTTCGCAGGTTCGAATCCTGCTCTCCCCACAATAATCTTTTTTGCCGGCGTAGCTCAGGGGTAGAGTGCTTCCTTGGTAAGGAAGAGGTCACGGGTTCAAATCC